>JAHFQF010000049.1:5983-12984 GCA_023266435.1 Legionellales bacterium
TTGGCTTTTATCCCAAATCCTATACGTTAGAGCATCATTGGATGGCGCCTACAAAGATCAACCCCATGTCCAGAAATACACTCAAGTATGAGTCTTTAACCCCTCGTTTACGCACAGAAAAGAGACAGGCCTGGAATCAGCCCTGGTTACAGCCACTTTGGTTTGGGGGAGGGTTATTGGTTCTTTTATGCTTGCCAGCTTATTTTTTGTATCGTTATAAACTTTACGCCAAACCCTCGCGCACACGTTTGCAGGATGATGCATGATTACGTATTTATTACGCCGTTTTTTCTACGCGATTCCTTTGTTAATTGGTGTGAATCTCATTACTTTTGGCTTATTTTTTATCGTGAATACGCCCGATGACATTGCGGCCGTGCATTTGGGCCAACGTTATTTGACAGCCGAAGCCATTACGGATTGGAAGCAAGCCCATGGCTATGATAATCCTTTGTTTTATAATGCATCTGGCTCCGGTATTGAACAATTCACCGAAACCATTTTCTTTCAAAAATCAGCACGCTTATTTGTATTTGACTTTGGTGTATCGGACGAGGGACGAGATATCAGTCATGATTTAAATGAACGCATGTGGCCTTCACTAGCCTTAGCAATCCCTGCTTTAATTTTAGGTGTGCTCACCAATATCAGCTTTGCCTTACTCATTGTTTTTTTTCGTCACAGTTACTTAGACAGCATCAGTGTGGTTTTGTGTGTTTCTTTGATGTCAATTTCAGGCTTATTTTACATCATTGGCGGGCAATATTTGGTTGCCAATCTGTTACAAATTGTACCCATTTCTGGTTATGAACCCGGTGTGCAATTAATTCGCTTTTTAGTGTTGCCCGTGTTAATTGGGATTTTAGGGGGGATTGGGTCTGGAACTCGCTGGTATCGTACCTTATTCATTGAAGAAATGAATAAAGATTATGTACGTACAGCCTATGCAAAAGGTCTCTCTCACAGCCGAGTCTTGTTTGGGCACGTATTGCGTAATGCCATGATCCCCATTGTAACCGGGGTGGTTGTCTTACTCCCTTTATTGTTTTTAGGCAGCCTATTAACCGAGTCATTTTTTGGTATTCCAGGATTAGGCAGTTATACAATCGATGCCATTCAACAGCAAGACTTTGCTATTGTGCGTGCAATGGTATTCTTAGGATCGATATTGTACTTATTGGGTTTGATCTTAACTGATCTGGTGTATACCTGGGTTGACCCTCGAGTGAGATTGGCGGAGTAAACAATGCAAGGAACGTGGGTAATACTCTGGACGGATGCTTTATTATGGGGATGTTATCTAACGATTGCCTTAGGCTTTTTACTGGTCTTAAAGCGCCCCTATGTGCGTCGTACAGCGCAGCAGGTGCTTTGCCGACCACTGAACTTTTCTGCCGCCGTGATTTTGTCACTCTATGTCATCTTGGCGCTACTAGATAGCATTCATTTTGAAAAAACAGAGCTTGCCCAAACAGAAGGGCTCGCCAGTGTATTAGACAGACTCTTAAACCCAATTGGGCAGTCCACCGAGACGTCATTTTCAGAGCCCCTCAGTTGTTATGGTTTTGTACAAGATACGCTAGAGTCAGCCGATGGAAAAATAGTACGAGATTACCCTAGATTAACTCAGGCCTGTCAACATTTAGACAGACCAGAAGAGAAGTTATTTGATATTGGTATTCGCACTATTTATGCATTATTTTCGGGTGCAAAATGTTGGGGCTGGCTCATGATGGGTAGCTGGATACTCTATGCAATATGCAATCGTACGTTGTTTAAAACACTGTCCCAACAGGTCACTGTCAATTGGTTACCGATTGCTTGGCAACAACAGAAAGTGCTTAAGTGCCTGTTAGGTGCGCTTGTATTACTCATTTATCCTGCTCTATGGCTGTTACATTTGCATCCTGATCTACGTCTCAAAGAATCACGCTTTCCTTGGATACTCTATTTATTATTAAGTTTTCTTTTGATTGTGCTCGCAACTTGGAGCATCCAACTCAGCCATTATTATCATATTTTAGGTACCGATAAAGTCGGCCAAGATGTCTTTTACCTCGCCTTAAAAAGCATCCGTACGGGACTCATCATCGGTACATTAACTACCGTGATTATGTTACCGTTTGCTATCGTGCTAGGTTTGATGGCAGGATATTTTAGAGGCTGGATTGATGATGTGATTCAATATCTCTATACCACACTCAGCGCGATTCCCGGTGTTTTATTGATCGCGGCATCGGTATTGTCTGTACAAGTATTTCTAACTCGACATGAAGCCTGGGCAAGTACGATTGCAGAGCGTTCCGATCTGCGTTTATTAACGCTGTGTTTTATTTTAGGGATTACCAGCTGGACTGGGCTTTGTCGTCTATTGCGAGGTGAGGCGCTGAAGTTACGCCAATTAGAGTACGTGCAAGCAGCAACGGCTCTAGGTGTTGGGCATTTTAGAATGTTATGGACTCATTTATTACCCAATGTCATGCCGATGATCTTGATTGCCATTACCTTAGATTTTAGTGGCTTGGTTTTGGCAGAAGCCGTTTTATCTTACGTCGGGGTAGGTGTTGATCCCACGACTTATAGTTGGGGCACAATGATCAATGGCGCACGCTTAGAAATGGCCAGAGTACCCCCTGTGTGGTGGTCTTTGAGTGCTTCGTTTGGCTTTATGTTTATATTGGTATTATCTGCCAACCTTTTTTCTGATGCGCTGCGTGATATTTTTGATCCTCGCTTACGACATACAGAAGGATAAACCTCATGACTGATACCGTGCTTGCAATTCAAGATCTCAAAGTATGGCTGCAAAGCGAAGCAGGGTACGTCAAAGCCGTGGATACAGTCAGTCTGCAAGTACAGCGTGGCAAGACTTTAGGTTTGGTTGGGGAGTCAGGTTGCGGAAAAAGTATGCTAGCACTGTCTCTTTTACGCTTATTGCCCCTGAATGCTAAGGTGGATGTGCGCACTAAAGTTCTGTTAGAGGGACAAGATCTGTATCAGCTGAGTGAAAAGCAAATGCAAGTCTTACGCAGTCAAAAGATTGCCATGATTTTTCAAGATCCCATGCTGGCATTAAACCCTGTGATGACAATTGGACAGCAAATATTAGAAACTGGTGTGACGCAAAAAAAAGGATTGGCACTGTTAGACGAAGTACGTGTCCCTGATCCAAAACGACTATGGGGCGCTTACCCTCATCAATTGTCTGGTGGTATGAAGCAGCGCATTTTGATTGCTATGGCGATTGCCAAAGAGCCAGTGTTGCTCATTGCTGATGAGCCTACGACTGCATTGGATGTGACCATTCAAGCACAAGTGTTGCATTTGTTAAAAAATTTACAAGCCAAGTATGGCATGGCAATGATTTTTATTTCACATAACTTAGGTGTGATTCGACAAATTGCGCACGATGTTGCCATCATGTATGCCGGTCACGTGGTAGAGCAGCAAGCCATGGAGCATTTTATTAATCATCCGTTGCACCCGTATTGCCAGCAATTAATAGAAGCCGTGCCAGAAAAAACAGCACGCTATCAAACTTTACAAGGTATTCCTGGACAAGTGCCCTCCTTGACACAAAAATGGATGGGCTGTCGCTATCATAATCGCTGTCATGCTAAGTGGTCTTTGTGTGAGAGGGTATCTCCAAATCTAGTCACGCTGTCGGATGATAGCAGTGTGCGTTGTCATTGGCACGATCCCCAGCAAGTCAAACCATACCCACAAATGCCCGAGTGTGTGTCGAGCGAGCAGCCAAAAGCGTATGAACATCTTGCGAATGTCGAACCTGTTTTGTCGGTGAAATCATTACAAGTGCATTTTCCCATTCAAAAAGGATTCTTAAAGCGCACAGTCGGGCAGGTAAAAGCAGTCGATAATATCAGCTTTGATTTATATCGCGATGAAACCATCGCAATTGTCGGTGAGTCTGGTTGTGGTAAAACAACCTTAGGTAAGGCCTTATTGCAATTGATTCGACCTACATCAGGTGAGGTGAATTATTTAGGCCATAACTTATGCACCATGTCAGCCGGGCAGTTACGCAAAGGTCGTAGTCATTTTCAATTTATTTTTCAAGATCCGTATGCCAGCCTAGATCCCAGAATGCGGGTAGAGGAAAGTTTATTAGAAGGTATGCAAGCACTACGAGTCGGTACCGATAAAGAAGAGCTAAAGGATCGCTTGCGCTTGCTCATGCAGCAGGTAGGGCTTTCCGAGGAGTGGTTATCTCGCTATCCCCATGAGTTTTCTGGTGGGCAACGGCAACGTATCTGCATTGCCCGCGCATTGGCAGTTGGGCCAAAATGGCTGATCTGTGATGAGCCAACCAGTGCGCTAGATGTGTCAGTGCAAGCACAAATTTTAAATTTGCTACAACAGTTACAAGACGATTATAACTTGAGTTATTTGTTTATTACACATGATTTGGGTGTGGTCAGACACATGGCAGACAGAGTGATGGTCATGTATTTAGGAAAAATAGTTGAGCAGGGCAGTGTAACAGATATTTTAGATACCCCCAAACACCCCTACACACAAACATTAATTGCGGCGATTCCTAGCATATTTCGCTCGGAATCCTTAGCCTTGCCCACTGGCGAAACACCGTCGCCCGCTAATCCGCCGTCTGGTTGTGCGTATCATTTACGGTGCCCAAACGCGATGCCTATTTGCCAACAACAAGCGCCAATATTAATTACTCTGCAGAAAAGACAAGTGGCGTGCCATCTCTTTACTGAAGCCAATGGATCAAATTAAACATGCCAGACTTGGTTTCACAACAGATAGAAAAGCAGTTTAATTTAGACTGTATTGATCAGCGTCGAAGACGTATTTTTCAAGATACGGGTGATTTGGTGCTTAATCCAAATGCATTAGGGCCGGAATTCATTGCTCACTTCAAAGCGCAATGGGCTGGAAAAAACGAATCTGAATTAAAACGTTGTTTGTCAAAAAATTTCCCTAATAGCTCCCTGCATTTCATTGCTGCAGGTCATTTGAGTCAGCAATCCATGATTTATTTAATGCGACAAGAGGGGCGAGAATATCTAATTAAAAGCAGTGCGTATCTAGGGCTTCCTGATGCGGTGTTTCTAAATCATTTTCTCATGCAAAGTATGGCAGAACACCATCCAGCTATTTCTGTGCCGCAGTCTCGGTTGCTTTTTTTAGAGAGCGGGGAGCCCATCCAAGTGATGGAAAAAATGTCAGGAAAAATTTTACGCCAAACGTTTAATGAGAATCCACCTGTCGTGTATCGCGAACAGATCATGCGAAAATTAGCGATAACACTTGCCAGTATTCATGCGATACGAGGCAATCAATTTGGTCCCATTTCTTTGTCGGAACTTGTTGAAAAACGTGAAAAAACTGGTTTTCATAAAACTTGCTATGATTATCTGTTATTGAACTTTGAGCGACATTTGGATTGCTGTATTCGGCAGTTTCGTATTACCAAGCAAATGGCAATAGACATATTAAAACTGTTTGAAACCCATCAAGATCTCTTTAAGTCATCTCAAACTGTATTACTACATAGTGATTTTGTAAAAAATAATCTATTAATACATCAAACAGGCATTATCAGTGTTTTGGATTGGGAGGATGCCATAGTAGGCGATCCACTTTTGGAGTTGGCATCGCTGTCTTTGGCATATGTTGCTACCGATTTTAATGTGTTATTTCGCGCCTATGCACAAGCAAGCAACAGGCAGTTTACACATATAGATCAAATGACATTATATTTATATCGTCTTCGCTTTTACGCAAGCAAACTTATGTTCAATGATAGTTTTCAGCAAAAAACGAAGTCTTCTCCTAAAGCCAATAAGTTTGTTGTGCTGTATCAGCAAACACGAGATGCGCTTTCAAAACGTTAAGAGAATTAGGGGTGGGTGCTTGTCTAGCTGCCGACCCGCTAATGTTAGGCTGAGCTACGGGCGGGCTTGAGTGCTGCTGCACGTTGGCTTTGTGAACCAATAGACCACATCGGGATAAACAACAAAATCATCATCAGCGCAGAGCCAAAGATACTCGTAAAATAACCATTCCAGCCCCAGTTCTCAGTAATGTAACCAATGGCAGCAACCGCAATGGCAGCACCAAAATACGCAAAGGTCCCAGCAAAACCAGACGCCGTGCCCGCTGCTTTTTTATGAGAGAACTCCACAGCAGCCAGACCAATCAACATCTGTGGTCCAAACAAAAAGAAACCAATCAAAAACAAAATGGCTGTGTCCACAATCGGTAGCTGAGAAGGTAGACTCCAAAATAAAAAGACTGCAGCAGCTGTGCCAACAGAGAAGCAGACATTGGCAGGACCACGTTTTCCGCCAAACAACAGATCGGAGATCCAACCCGCAGCCAACATTCCCGCAACACCACCCCACTCAAAACCACTAACACAGATGCTGGCTGTTACCAAATCATAGCCCTTGGTTTGTGTGAGATACACAATACCCCAGTCATTGATGCCTGTTCTCACGCTATAAACAAAGAAAGAAGCCAAGGCAAGCAACCAGAGATATTTGTTAGGAAAAACATACTTGAATAAAATTTCTTTGACGGACAGATTGTTATCGTCGTCTGCGTCTTTTTTGTGAGAAGAGGGATAGTCATTTTTAAATTTTTCAATGGAGGGTAAGCCTAGGGATTGCGGAGTGTCTCGTAATCGATTGAGTAACACAAAACCCATCCCGATGCTTAAGATTGCTGGCACGTAAAAAGCGAAACGCCAGCCATAAATAGCCGCTACCGGTGCAGCGATATATAGAATCAACGCGCCACCAATATTGTGTGATGTGCTCCAAACAGCCCACCAACGACCACGTTCTGATTGAGAGTACCAATGTGACAAAAGTCGCGCACACGGCGGCCAACCCCAGCCCTGAAACCAGCCGTTGAGTCCCCAAAATATAACGAACATCATGAAGTTTGAAGTAGCACCAAAAAAGATGTTAAGTATCCCAGTAATAATCAAACCAATGGCCATAAAATATCTG
>JAHFQF010000217.1 GCA_023266435.1 Legionellales bacterium
CAAGTCAGTAATAAAAGCACCCTCAAGGGAAATTGAGGTATTCGGGATGGTAATTTGGGAAGAGGGATCGCCTGCAGACATCGTAATGCACTCCAAAAAACTATAGTTAGTTTACTATAATCTGCGGCGTGATTCAATAACCCCTGTTCGGAGGTAAGTGTTCCAATATACCCAAGATGCTTCAAAATGCGTAGTTTATAGCAAAGCGGATTTAGCCAGATGAAGTTTTCTGAGCCGAGAAATAGTCAACACTATTGCGAGGCGAAGAAGGCTTCAGCTGGGTAAACTCGGGCAGCTAGAAACATGCATTTCGAAGTATCTTGGGTATATACCCAAGATGCGAAGGTAGGCTGCGAGGCACTTCTGGATATCACAAAGGCGCTCGTCGTAATAATACGAGCGTAGCGCCTGTGCTGCCTTGGCTGACTGGCGCTTCACAGAACGCCAGGACCAAATGAGGGATATGCAATAAACCCTCACGAATCAGTTGCTTTACACTGGGTTTATGGGGGTTACGACCTTGACCATGGATGAGACGCACCACTCGGAATCCTTGTTGTTGGCATTGAGAGAGCCAACGTGGAACTCGCTCTGCAGCCGTAACAAGGGTCATTCCATGAATATCCAAGACACGCTCTATGGGTAGTTCGCCTTTTTGTAAGGCTTTAAATTGCCTGGGTTGTGCACCTTGGTTCACAGTATTAGGAATGGATTGAACGACCTCGGGAATGGAAAAAGCGAGCACGTGGGCAAAAGACAGAGGTTCTTTTTGCGGATGCAGAGACTTACGTTTTGACGGTAAGGGAGGCGGGGCTGATTGCTGTGGGAGTTTATCCGTATGCAAGCGACGCACATGTTTCATGGCCTCTTGGAAGGGATTAGTATCAGGATTTTTTTTACTCATCCTTTAATTATAAGCGAACTGCAGGACGAGGAGTATACCCAAGATACTTCAAAACGCGTAGTTTATAGCAAAGCGAATTTAACCAGATGAAGTTTTCCGAACCAAGGAATAGTCGATACTATTGCGAGGTGAGGAGGGCTGCAGATGGTTAAATTCGAGTAGCTAGAAACATGTATTTTGGAGTTTCTTGGGTACATAATACAAACATCGTAAGTACTGCTCGTCCCCGTAAGAATATCTGCCCTCTATGGGTTGCCTATAGTCTTTTGTATTAAACATATAGCTAAGCCAGCTTGTCAAATAATTATAATCGTATGAACTAGGGTTGACTGAAAGAATTGTTTTTAGATAAGCTTCTGGGCTGTTGGCGAAGTCCATATGAAGGAGTCTTTCATCAAGCTCGGCCTCAGAAGCATTGGGTGTTTGTTTGCACCAATCTGCTTTAATGTGTTCTGCGGTCTGTGGTCGATGGTTAAACAATGATTGCACTAAGCTGCATGATGGTTGTGAGGTCTCTTGAACCAAATCTAGTAAGGCTTTTAATTTACTGCTTTTATAGCCAAAATACGTCCAAATGGCTTTTCCCAGCAGGTAAAATCCCACTAGGAAAGGTGTTAATAGTAAAATAGTTAGGCTAGCAAATAGCCTGCTAAGGAATCTTATCCCAAAATGGGACTTGTTTTTTACTTGAGAGTTAAACACTTCTTTAGTGCCATATTGAACACAAATTGGTCGATGATACACGTGCGCTGCATTATTCAGCCAGTGTTGATGCATATCAGAAGGTATTTGCTTGCTATAAATCCGGATTGTTTTGAAGCCAGCAAAAGTCGGTAAAGATTCTTGAAGCGCATCAAGGATGGCGATGAAATTATCTGTGATCACATCGCAATCAATATAGATCACAGGGTAGGGGAGGAAATAACGCCACCAAGGCATGTTTTTCTTAACGTTTTGGATAAATGCTTCAGCGTCTTTGCGATCAAGCAAATGATTAATAAAAAGTGATAAAGAAGGTTGATTTTGACGGATCTCATACCTGGAGCAGTCGTAAAAGGGGAGATCGCCATCACTATCAGGAGTTTCTTTTGTGCCAGTCATCTTAAAAACTTACTAGAAATTTCGAGCTATTCTAGCACGCATTTCTAACTCAAGGTAGTTTTAAGAATAACAAATATGTAGATACCCTTAAAACTCTGGTCCAATGTTCAAATGCATCCTGACTTCACCATGAGCGGTATTAATGGGTTTCGCAACGTCAACGCGTAAGGGGCCAATTAGCGTATTATAACGTACACCTAAGCCAATCCCACTTTTGAAGCCCGTATGCCAATTATTCATGGCATTCCCCATATCCCAGAAAGGGCCTATTGCGAATTTTTCAGTAATAAAATGCTCGAAGCCCAAAGAGGTAGTGGCCATATAACTGCCCCCGACCACGCTGACTTTACCATAAGCATCTGTTTCTTTGGGTCCTAAACTTCTATACACATAGCCACGGACACTGTTACTGCCGCCCGCGTAAAAGCGTAAAGACAAAGGTAACTCAGCAGAGTGATCAGGAAACGTTAAGCCTAGATCTACTTTTCCCGTGATTAGGCCGCGTTGGTAAGGATGCCAGAGTTGTTTATAGTTTATTAAGGTCTGACTAAACAGATGATTATCAGTGGTCCAGGCACCCCGCAATGTCCATTTAAAACGATGGCCTTCTACAGGATTGAAACGATCATTGCTTTGAGTTGTTTGATATACAACACTGGGAATCACCAAAGCTGTTTGTGAAAAAGCGTCTCCTTCTTTTTCACGATAATTTTCATACAGGGTGGTAACTTTTGCTTCACGTTGCCAAGCGCCTAAGACTTTAATTTGTTCGGCCGATGCCTTCACAGTACGGGCGTACCCCAAATCATAATCTTCTCGTGTCTGTAACAGGCGCATTTGATACCAATCATTCGCGGGGTGTTTGCCTGGAATTTTATAACCTGTTTCAATTTCATCACTCACTTTAGAGACATTGGCAGAAACACTTAATTGATGCCCGTATTGATTGACATATCTGCGTAACCAGCTAGCGGTTCCTCGTGGACCCGTGTCTGTGCCATAACCAATACCTGCCTCGTAATGATTGGGAGGATTGGGAGTTAAATGTACAACAATAGGAACTTCTAGACTATCGTCTTGCAGCTGTGGTTCAGCAATCACATTTTGATAATACTGACTTTGTAATAAAGCAGATTGTACTTTTTGTAATTGCGTATTGGCATAAGGCCAACCAAAATAGTACGGTAAATAGCGTTTTAATAAAGACTCCGACAAAGGATTGTCTTCAAAACGCGTTTGTCCAAAATAATGTTTCTCACCTGTAGAAATCTGCCATTCTATGTGTGCTTCATTGGTCTCAGGATTAATCATTACTCGATTAAGGATATATTCTGCTTTGGCATAGCCATGGTTTTTAATGATTTGTAATACTTGAGCTTTTGCTTTTTCATAATGACTGTTTGTAAAAGGCTCAGCTGGTTTTAAGGGCAGC
>JAHFQF010000218.1 GCA_023266435.1 Legionellales bacterium
CGCCCCAAGTAACATAAATTAATGACCACGTGTCGAATGTTTGCCCGTGCCAATGCCTCTAAATGATATACAATCAGTGGCTTTCCACCCACCTTAACCAAGGCTTTAGGACAACTCTCTGTTAAAGGCCGTAAGCGCTCACCCTTGCCTGCAGCTAAAATCATGGCTGTTTGCATACATTATCCAACCTGTCTGTGAGACAATTGTTTTTGCATAGCTGGCTGCACAGTGGATACAAAAAATTGATGTAAAGGTAGGCTCGCAGGATAGTTCGCAGAAACCTCTGTCACATACTCTATAATACGCGGCAGATGATTCAGATAGTGTGATTTCCCATCCCGATGATGCAGGCGAGAAAAAATCCCCAAGACCTTCAAATGCCGTTGCATACCCATCCAATCAAACCACGCCAAAAAATCTTTGAAGGGCATCGGTTGTAATAATTGGTTATTTTCAGCTTGCATGTAAAAATAGTGTACTAAAGGGGTAATGCGCTCTGTTGGCCATTTCACATAACAATCTTTGAGTAAAGACACCAAATCATAAACCAAAGGCCCAATCACAGCATCCTGCACGTCCACAATGCCCGGTCTTTGCGGATGCAGGATTAAATTACGACTGTGATAATCTCGGTGAGTAAAGACTTGGGGCTGTGCTTCGGCCATCGCGATCATAGTATCATAAGCCAACGCCAACCCGACCTCATTGCCTTGGGTCAGAGAGAGCCCTAAGTGCTTTGTCAAAAACCATTGATGAAAATATCCGAGTTCTTGCTTAATAAAAGCGGCATCAAATTGAGGCAATACATACTTTCCTTGCAGCAGTGGTAACTGATGAAGTTGGATGAGTGCATCAATCGCATCTTGATATAAGCGCGTCATACTCGAATCACCGAGCGCTTGGCTATACATGGTGTCGCCCAAGTCACTCATTAATACAAATCCCTGCTCCATATCGGTGGCTAAAATTTCAGGCGCATTTAATCCCCCTTGGTACATGGCTTGCGCCACAGCTAAAAAGGGGCCTAGTGGCTCTTCTTTGGGCGGTGAATCCATCACAACCCATGTTTTGCTACCTACCTGCACACGATAAAATTGTCTTTTGCTGGCTTCCGTGATTAAAGGCTCGATTCGACATTCATTTTGATTTAAAGTATGCATTGTCCAGTGTTTCAATGCATGAAAGCGATGATTCATGTGTGACTCCCTACTTATCGCTTAACGCCCAGGCTTTACAGTTTTTTACATTTATGTCAGTGTAGCACTTTAATTTTGGATTGGCAGTCAGAATGATACACGCCGCTTGTAGTTATCGCGTTTTTGTAACGCTGTCTTTTGGGTTGTTGCTTACCACACCCAGCAGCGCGAATAACCAGTGGGTATGTAGTCCAACTGATTCATCAACTCCTTGGCTGTGTGACTTACACAAAGAAGGGCCTACTGTTTTGGATGCCTTCGCTAGCCACATTCATGGTAGCCCTTGGGTAATTGATACCAATCCAGACAATTTATGCGGTGGCTATTATTCAGAGCCAGAATTTCCGTTTTCTGAAAATCCACCATTAAGTACTGCCGCTATCGCGATCAGCGCGGATCAATCCACCTTAAGTACTGCGGATGGCAAATCCCACTTAAAAGGACAGGTCTTAATTGCTCAAGGCAATCGATTTTTACGTGCTGATGAAGCGATTATGACGCGAGATGTAGGCACAAACCAAATACATACCATGACGCTTGCCGGTCAAGTCCAATTCATTGAGCCAGGACTGCAATTTTATTGTGATCATGCAGTTGCTAATTTTGATACAGAAGAAGTTACTTTATATAATACAGATTATTACTTGTTAAAACGGCATGCACAAGGCTCTACCAGTCTTATACGGGTAGACACCGATCACAGTGCTCACTTTGCAGACAGCAGTTTTTCAACCTGCCCTAAAGACAACGAAATCTGGTCTATCTATGCAAACCGCATCGATTTAAACCAAACCAAAGGCCGAGGCACAGCAACTCATGCGCGTTTGCATCTTAAAGGCGTGCCAATTTTTTATTTGCCTTACATTAATTTTCCAATCGACAATAGACGTCAAAGTGGTTTGCTCTACCCAAGCTTTGGCAGTACCAGTAACTCGGGTTTTGACGTGCGTGTTCCTTATTATTGGAATATCGCACCCAATCATGATTTAACAATCACACCGCGGGTGTTAACAGAGCGAGGTGTGCAAACACAAGGCCGCTATCGCTATCTCACCGCATGGCAAAAAGGTGAAGTCCGTACGTCTTTATTGCCCAGTGACAACAAGTACACTGCTTTTAAGCAAGATAAAAGATTACATCATGACCGGGATGGCATCGCTGTCGATGATGCCAGAGTACGCGCCTTAGACACGGGCGCTAATCGATATGCCTTGGCTTGGGAACACAGTGCACAGCTCAATGACCATTGGACTGCCAATATCGACTACCATCGGGTTGGCGATGATAACTATTTTATTGATTTAGGTAATAGCATTCACGCAAATGGTACAGAGCGTTTAAAGCAGCAAGCTGAGCTATCTTACGAAGATCAGCATTGGATCAGTAGCCTGCAAGTAGAAGAGTACCAAACCTTACATCCTTATTTAGGCCCCACTCGCGGCGAGCTCTATCGCAAACAACCACAATGGTTTGTGAACGGTAACTTTTATGATGTAAAAGACCTTGTGGACTTGAGCTTAATTGGCGAAGTGACTAATTTTAATCACAAGCCAGATCCAGAAAATCACCAACCTTTTAGTGCAGGATATCGCTTACATGTACAACCAGGTATATCCCATACTTGGTCCAGACCTTGGGGTTACATTAAACCTCGCATGCAGTGGGCTTTTACTGCGTATGATCTAACTTTAGCTGACCCAGACAAAGCCTTACACAAAGTTGCGAACCCCACACGCAACCTGCCCAATGCCGACATTGACTCTGGCTTATTTTTTGAAAAACACACTCCTTTTGGGTTGCCCGCCTACCGGCAAACGCTAGAACCTAGACTGTATTATCATTGGGTTCCTTATGTCGATCAAAATGAATTGCTGAATTTTGATAGCGGCGTGATGGCTTTTAGTTATGACCAGATGTTCCGATCTAACCGTTTTAGCGGCATAGATCGCATTGGTGATGCCAATCAGCTCACGGCGGCAATGACGACTCGCTTTATCCACGATCCCAGTGGAACAGAAAAGTTGCGCTTGAGTGTGGGCGAAATTTTCTATTTTCGTGACAGGCAAGTCAGCTTATGCGATCCCTTTGAGAAAGCAGGCTGTCAATTACGCGAAGATCCGTTTAGAAATGATGAGCGCTCAACCATTGCGAGCTTTCTACAGTACCAAATTACAAGAGACTGGCGTACCAATGCTCAATACGAATGGAATCC
>JAHFQF010000050.1 GCA_023266435.1 Legionellales bacterium
CGTGTAATGATGGAAAGGCCAGCTTTGACTTATCGCTAGCTCCAGGGCCTTATCTGGTTTTGTGCTTTTATGGTTCAACCAGCATCAAAAAAAATCTACACTTTCTGCAACAGGTGGGCACTCAGCTAAAAAATTATTTTGATGGGACGCGCATTGCATTTTTAGGGGTTGGTATTGATCCAATGGATGCGCAGTTAACCCAGCTGAACTCTGATCAGCCTGGAGTCCGTTTTCTGTGGGATTTTGATCAAAGGCTGAGTACATTATATGGCGCTGTGGCCTCATCTGTTACGCCTGGTATCGGAGGGGTATCTTATCGTTCATTTACGGTGATTTTAGATCCGTTATTACGGGTCATCACTTGCTTACCCTTACAGGATGAGCAGCATGCACAAGTACTGGAGGCACAGCTAAAACAGTTGCCCGCCTTGGATGCTTATGCAGGCATTGCAATGCATCCCCCTGTACTCATCTTACCGCGAGTTTTTGAACCTGAGTTTTGTCAGCAGCTGATTGAGGTGCATCAAAAAAATGCAGGCTATGAGTCTGGATTTATGGCAGAGCGAGGGGGGCAGGTGATTGAGATTAAGGATGACAAAGTAAAGCGTCGTCGAGATTTTGCCATTACTGTAGAAGAGGAAGAGGCTTATAGTGATTTGCGGCAGATGATTTCAGGGCGTATTCAGCGGAGATTATTACCTGAAATTTACAAAGCTTTCCAATTTAAAGTCACCCGCATGGAGCGTTTTTTAATTGGATGTTACGACTCGGAAAATCAGGGCTTTTTTCGTGCGCATCGTGATAATTTTGATCCGGTGACAGCACACCGCCGTTTTGCTTGTACTATTAATTTAAATGCAGAAAAACACACTGGCGGTGCTTTGCGATTTCCTGAGTTTGGTCCCAAAACTTATCATGTGCCAACAGGGGCGGCGATTGTTTTCTCATGTTCTTTACTCCATGAAGCGTTACCGGTGACTGAGGGACAGCGCTTTGCTTTTTTGCCTTTCTTTTTTGATGAGGTGGCTGCACAGACACAGAAGCAGCAAAACATGCAGACCCGCTAAGTGTTTTTAGTGAATTAATAGTCCTTTCTGACTAGCAAACCGCCTGACCCAGTCATTAGCGCATTTGTGATAGAGCAAGAAAACTTATACCCAAGATCCTTCAAAATGCGTAGTTTATAGCAAAGCGAATTTAACCAGATGCAGTTTTCCGAACCAAGGAAGAGTCGATGACTATTGCGAGGTGAGGAAGGCTACAGAGGGTTAAATTCGGGCAGCTAGAAACATGTATTTTGGAGTGTCTTGGGTATATACTTAGTGCCTAACAGAGTTTAGCCTAATTGGGAATCAAATCATGACAGAAAACGAACTGATGCGTGATATTTTTAAAGATCACATCAAAGAGCAACGTGCCAAAAGACGCTGGGGCATTTTTTTTAAAGGAGCCTTTCTAGCTTATTTGGCAGTGTTGTTTTTTATGGCACCTGATACAGGTATCACAAAGCTTCATAAGGCAGCACATGTTGGCTTGATTGACATCAATGGTGTGATTGGCGCTGACTCGCCCGTCAACGCAGACTCTATTGTACAGGGATTGCGACAGGCATTCGAAGCTGAGAAAGCGCAGGCGATTTTGTTACGCATCAATAGTCCAGGTGGTAGCCCTGTAGAGTCAGGTTTGATTCACGATGAAATTGTGCGCTTACGTCAAAAATATCCAGATAAAAAAGTGTATGCAGCGGTGACAGACATGGCTGCTTCTGGTGGATACTACATTGCTGTAGCAGCTGATCAGATTTATGCAGATAAGGCCAGCATTGTAGGCTCTATTGGCGTGATTGCACCAGTCATGGGCTTTACTGAGTTGATGAACAAAATTGGCGTAGACAGACGTACATTAACATCAGGCAAATACAAAGCCATGTATGATCCAACAGCACCAGTCAATCCCGAAGAAGCAGCTTGGTTACAAGCGATTTTGGATAATGTGCATCAGCAATTCATTGCTGTCGTGAAAGCAGGGCGGGGTGACAGGCTCGCTAAAGATCCTAATATCTTTACAGGGTTGATGTGGACCGGCGAACAAGCCGTCAAAATTGGTGTTATTGATGGTTTAGGTAGTCCTGGTTATGTCACGCGTGAAATCATTGGCAATGACGTTGTCGTAGATTACACACCGCATCCAGCTTTCTTTGATCAGATTGCACAACGATTTGGTATCATGGCTCAAAATAGTATGCAGTCTTTTCTCACCCTGAATTTAAAATAAGCAGTTTGTTAGTATCTTGGACGCAGACGAGTCGGACCTTCCCAGAAAGTGCAAAGCACTTCTGGGGCTAGGCTCCATTTTTTATGGTACTGGGTAACCCGCTTGTGTTAAGAAATCACATAAGCGAATCAAAGGTAGGCCCACTAAGGCCGTAGGATCGCTGGATTCAACCGATTGTAATAACGCGATGCCTAGCCCTTCAGATTTCAGACTACATCCACAATTCAGTACGTATTCATTTTCAAGATAGCGTTTAATCAACTCGTTTGTGAGTGCTCTAAAAGTCACCTTAGTCATCACCACATCTGTAAATGTCTCATTTTTAGCCGGGTTGTATAAAGCAAGCCCACTGTGAAAATAGACTGTTTTACCACTCACTTGTTGTAATTGAGCGACTGCTGTTTCATAAGTCATGGGTTTAGGCATCATATCCTCACCTAAGACAGCCACTTGATCTGCGCCAATAATGAGATCGTCGGGGTAATGGCGCGCAACAGATTGCGCCTTCAAATAAGAAAGCTTTCTCGCTAATTCGCCTGGATCAGGATCGGTATAATCTCTTTCCTGAATAGTCGGTAATCCAACAAGAAAGGGAATCTGTAGTTGTTTCAATAAATTTTGTCGGTAAACTGAGCTGGATGCCAAGATTATTTGCTGAGGCATAATCACCCTCTATTGCATTCTTTATAAAATGGGCAATAATAGCATTCTTTAGTTTGAATTACCCGAATACCTATTCTAATGGGTATTAGACGGTATCAATTTGGGATTTTTTGACTCCCTAACTGAGACAGGATAAAATTAGCCGCTTATGTTACTCAATAAATCAGTGCAATTGCCCGAGAAGATGGATTGTCTTCGTCTTGCCGAGCAGGGGATGACCGTGCAAGGTCAGATATCATTAAATCAGATCCAGAGCATCAGTGACATGATCTTGAATCCCAAAGAGGAAATCCAGATCAGCTTAAGCTTTGGTCGAGATGCTCAGGGCTTTTGCTTTGTAAATGGAAAGCTAAATGCCAGTCTAGTGGTTACGTGCCAGCGCTGCCTGCAGCCCTTGCGCTTGAGCATTGAGAGTGAATGCATCTTAAGTCCGATTACAAAGCCTTTTGAGGCTGAAGCACTGCCAATGCCCTATGAGCCGATTATGTTGGAAGGGGGGCGTTGGTTAAATACCTATGCTTTAGTGTCTGAAGAGATTTTATTGAATTTACCCTATGTGCCAAAGCATGAAGAAGCCTGTTGCCAGGCGGCCGAAGGGGAAGATGAGCAAACAGTGTCTACAGGGGAAGGGGATCAGAAGTCTGTTAATCCTTTTCATGACTTAGCAGATAAACTTAATAAAGCAACAACGGAGAAATCATAATGGCTGTTCAACAAACGCGCAAATCACGTTCAAAGCGCGACATGCGTCGTGCACATGACTCTTTAAGTGGACCCACTTTGTCTGAAGACAAAGTCACAGGTGAATTGCACCTTCGTCACCACATGACCCCAGACGGGTTCTATCGTGGTAAACAATACATTTTTAGTGCAAAAGCTGAAACGGTTGAAGACGAAGAGTAGTCGTTTTGGGCAAGATTACCATTGCTATTGATGCGATGGGTGGGGATCACGGGCCAGAAGTTTCTGTGCCTGCTGCCCGGCTTGCAGTCGAGTCCTTTGCCGATCTTCAGATCCTCCTTTTTGGAGAAGAAGCGCGGATAAGGCCTTTTTTAGAAAAGACTCGAGCTGACTGTCTGTCCCGCATAGAAATCATACACACAGATGAGCAAATCTTGATGGATGATTCTCCCGTGCATGCGTTGCGTCGAAAACGAAACAGTTCGATGCATCTCGCGCTCAATAGTGTCAAGGACGGACGCGCCCAAGCATGTGTGAGTGCAGGAAACACAGGCGCTCTTATGGCAATATCCAAATTTCTCCTCAACACACTACCTGGTGTGGATAGGCCTGCAATTATTTATTCTATTCCTGGAGAAGATGCTTCAGGAAAATCTGTTACGGTCCGCATGTTAGATTTGGGCGCAAATGTTGAGTGCACAGCAACGCACTTGCATCAATTCGCTATCATGGGCTCTATCCTGGCAAAAGCAGGGGGTATAGAGCAGCCTAGAGTTGGTCTGCTCAATATTGGGCAAGAAATCATTAAAGGCAATGACACCATCAAACAAGCATCCCAGCTCTTAAGTGAGACCAGCGGTATGCATTATATTGGCTATGTTGAGGGTACTCAGCTCATGACAGGCGTCGCAGATGTGATTGTGTGTGATGGCTTTGTAGGCAACATTGCATTAAAAACGATGGAAGGGACTGCAGGGCTATTACTGCGCTCTATCAAGCGAGGATTTTCAAAAAACTGGTACACCTGCCTTTTAGGTATGATGGCGAGACCTGTTTTTAAAACACTCAAAAGTCGTTTTGATCCCAATGCACATAATGGAGCCAGTCTACTTGGATTGAACGGGGTCGTGATTAAAAGTCATGGTAATGTAGAGACGCAAGGCTATCTTACTGCGATTCTTGAGGCAAAAAATCAAGGCCAACAAGGGGTTCCTGATTTGATTCGTTCTGAAATTGCTGATTATTTCAGCTAGATTAGCAGGTAGTAAAAAATGTACTCGAAAATCATTGGCACAGGTAGCTATCTACCCAAAAAAGTCCTGACAAATCATGACTTAGAAAAATTAGTGGATACCACCGATGCTTGGATTATAGAGCGTACTGGTATTCACTCACGTCATGTCGCTGCACCAGAAGACAATGCAGCTACCATGGGTGCTGCAGCAGCCAGAGAGGCCATGGCCATCGCAAACTGCGCGCCCGAATCCATTGATTTGATCATCACTGCGACCGCAACACCCAATTATTTTTTCCCTTCCACCGCCTGCGAGATTCAGGCGTTATTAGGTGCCACGTGTCCTGCGTTTGATTTGCAGGCGGCGTGCTCAGGATTTATTTATGGGTTGTCTGTCGCGGATCAATTTATTAAGTCAGGCCAAGCAGACACCGTTTTGGTGATTGGCTCTGAAGTGATGTCCCGTTTGGTGAATTGGGCCGATCGTTCGACCTGTGTATTGTTTGGTGATGGGGCAGGGGCCTGTATCTTGCAAAAATCCAAAGAGCCAGGCATTTTAAGCACCGCAATTAATGCGGATGGACGCGAGGCTAATTTATTGTGTATTGAAAACCCTCAAGTCAAATACCATGGCGAAAAACAAGCTGAAGTGTGTACAGTCGACATGGCTGGTCGAAAAGTGTTTAAGATCGCGGTGAGCAAACTAGAAGAAACCGTGTTACATACATTAGAAAAGCATAAAATTTCCGCCAGTGAGCTTGACTGGTTAGTCCCGCATCAAGCCAATGCGCGCATTATTGAAACAACGCGTGAAAAGTTAAAAATGCCACCAGAAAAAGTCATTATGACGCTAGAAACACATGGGAACACTTCCAGTGCCTCTATTCCTTTGGCATTAGACACAGCAATACGGGATGGTCGGATCAAAAAGAACCACTTGGTGTTGCTAGAAGCATTTGGAGCAGGGCTCACCTGGGGCTCGGCTTTAATTCGAATATAGGAGTCATGACAATGCAGTATGCGGTGGTATTTCCTGGGCAGGGATCACAATTTTGTGGCATGTTAGCGGATTGTTTTGAACACATGCCGCAAGTTGCAACTGTGTTTGAAGAAGCCTCAGATGTGTTGGGTTATGACATGAAGGCATTGGTACTTACCGGGCCAGAGTCTCAATTAAATCAAACCGAATTTACGCAACCTGCTTTGTTAACAGCAGGCTATGCGTTGTGGCAACAATGGCAAACGGTTGCTAGCGCAGCGCCTCGCTATCTAGCCGGACATAGTTTAGGAGAGTACACCGCTTTAGTTTGTGGTGGTGCTATTTCTTTTTCAGAGGGTTTAAGTTTAGTTCAGAAAAGAGGGCAACTCATGCAGCAAGCTGTGCCTGCAGGAACAGGTGCAATGGCCGCTGTGTTAGGATTGTCTGAGCTCGAAATTGCACAAATTTGTGAGCAAGTTGCTGAAGGCGAAATTGTCTCTCCTGCAAACTTTAACGCCATTGGCCAAACAGTCATTGCGGGTACTGCAGCAGCAGTAGAAAGAGCAGCGCTTGCTTTGAAAGCGCAAGGTGCAAAAAAAGTATTACCATTACCTGTGAGTGTGCCTTCGCATTGTGCCTTAATGAACAGCATAAGACCTGCATTTTCAGAAGCCATTGCGCAATGCACTTGGACACTACCAACGATTCCTGTGCTACATAATGCAACCGTGGCAGCTGCAGACTCCGTGAGTGCCCTACAAACCGCGTTAATCGATCAGCTTTCTCAACCAGTGCGTTGGGTAGAAAGTATCCAATGGCTAGCAGCACAAGGCATCACACAGTGCCTAGAATGTGGTCCTAATAAAGTTTTACAAGGACTGATTAAACGCATTGATGCAACCCTACAAACCCTGCCACTGCAAACAACAGCAGAGATGCTGCAGGCTGCCGAATTATGTGGAGTATCTTCTAAATGAGCACAAAAAAAATGCCTTTTGATTTCACAGGCCATACGGTTTTAGTGACTGGAGCCTCTCGCGGGATCGGCGCAGCCATTGCAGATTTTTTTGGACAGTGTGGTGCGACGCTAGTGGGTACTGCCACGTCCGAGCAGGGGGTTGCTGCCATTCAGGCTCATTGGCAAGAAAATCAATGGCACGGTAAAGCCTATGTTTTAAACGTCAGTCATCCGGCCCAGATAGAAGCTTTTTTCCAGCAATTACAAACCGATGCGTTGGTCCCCAGTATTTTGGTAAACAATGCAGGGATTGCACGTGATAATCTCATGCTGCGGATGAAAGACACCGAATGGCAAGACGTGATCGATACAAATTTAAGCAGCGTTTTTCATCTGACCAAGGCGTGTTTACGCGCTATGATCAAACAGCGGTTTGGCCGCATCATTAGCATTAGCTCGGTGGTAGCCAATATGGGTAATGCAGGTCAGTGCAATTATGCGGCAGCCAAAGCGGGCTTGTT
Organism: Legionellales bacterium; assembly: GCA_023266435.1. GTDB lineage: Bacteria > Pseudomonadota > Gammaproteobacteria > Berkiellales > Berkiellaceae > JAHFQF01. Next base: position 7,311 of record JAHFQF010000050.1, read on the forward strand.
AGGTTTCAGTAAATCTCTGGCCAAGGAAGTGGCCACGCGTAATATTACGGTGAATGTGGTGTCGCCAGGGTTTATTCAAACTGACATGACTGATCAGCTAGATGACAAGCAGCGCGAAGCCATCAGTGCCCAGGTACCAATGGGCCGCTTAGGGCAAGCCGAAGAAATTGCAGCAGCAGTGGCTTTTTTGGCCTCTGACTATGCTGGTTATATTACTGGTGAAAATTTACCGGTCAATGGTGGCATGTGGATGCCGTGATTTATTTGTCAAACTAACACCCTAAAGAACTGGCTAAGTCGGAGCATTTTTGCTACTATTTTGCAAAGTTCACGCTTTTAAAGTTTTGAGTCTTACAGAAAATAAAATAGAGGAACCGCACCATGAGTGATATCGCAGAAAAAGTAACAGACATCGTTGTAGAGCAGCTAGGGCTTGATCGAGATAAGGTAAAACCGGAGTCTAGCTTTGTGGATGATTTGGGCGCTGATTCCTTGGATACTGTAGAATTAGTCATGGCGCTAGAAGATGAGTTTGACATCGAAATTCCTGATGAAGAAGCAGAAAAAATCACAACCCTGCAAGAAGCCATTAACTACGTTAAAAACAACGGTGACAAATAGTCGCTGGTTCTTACCCCAGATCCTCAAGAGTAAAATGTATACTCAGACTGATTTGCTTTTAGACTAGGCGTTAAGCCGTGAGCGGAACGTACAGTGGTACTTGAGCGTTGCGAGCTGGCGAAAACACACCGTATAAAAGCAAATGAGGAAGAGTGTAGGGGCTGGCTTGCCAGCTCCTTGGTGCTTTGAGTACTTGCCAATGAATTAAGGAATCACACATGAATGGGTCTCAGCGAGTCGTTGTCACAGGTTTAGGTGTTGTTTCTCCATTAGGTAACACGGTTTCTACCTTATGGGAGGCCTTATTGGCAGGGAAAAGCGGCATTCGTCCGATTACACATTTTGATGCCACTCACTGTGCCGCCAAAATTGCGGGCACTGTGCCTGATTTTAATTCAGAAGAGTTTGGTATTTCTAGCAAAGATGCTAGAAAAATGGACTTATTCATTCAGTATGGTATTGCAGCTGCTGTGCGAGCAGTTGAAGATGCTGGTCTAGATCACTTATCTGATGCTCAAAAACAACGCACAGGCGTCATCATTGGATCAGGCATTGGTGGTTTAGCCACGATTGAGAAAAATTCTGAAGCCTTGGCTGACGGTGGTTTTCGTAAAATTTCTCCTTTCTTTATTCCGGGTTCGATTGTGAATTTGTGTGCAGGTCATGTGGCCATACGATATGGGCTCAAAGGTCCTAATCTTGCAATCGCAACCGCTTGCACAACGGGTGTGCATAGCATTGGCTTGGCTGCTCGAACCATTGCCTATGGTGATGCAGACATCATGGTTGCAGGGGGTACCGAGTGTGCCAGCACCCCACTGGGTATTGGTGGTTTTGCCGCCATGCGTGCTTTGTCTGTGCGTAATGATGCCCCTGAAAAAGCCTCTAGGCCGTTTGACAGAGAGCGAGATGGCTTTGTTTTGGGTGATGGTGCTGCTGTCTTGGTGTTAGAGTCTTTAGAGTCTGCCAACAAGCGTGGCGCTACCATTTATGCAGAAATTGCTGGCTTTGGTATGAGTGGGGATGCCTATCACATGACAGCGCCTACCGCCGAAGGTCCAGCACAAGCCATGATGCATGCGTTAGCCGATGCACGCTTAACAGCAGCACAAATTCAATACGTCAATGCACATGGTACGTCCACACCAGTGGGTGATGGCAACGAAACCACCGCAATGAAATTAGCCTTAGGGGAGTATGCTTATAAAGTCGCTGTCAGCTCAACCAAGTCAATGACTGGGCATTTATTAGGTGCTGCAGGTGCCATTGAAACATTAATCAGCGTACTTGCTGTAAAACATAATGTTGCACCCCCGACTATTAATTTAGACAATCCCTCCGAGGACTGTGATTTAGATTACGTGCCCAATGAAGCACGCGAAATGAAAATTCAGGCCTGCCTCTGTAATTCTTTTGGCTTTGGTGGGACTAACGGTTCACTGGTTATTGTGAAAGGGTAATAAGTAGACTCCGCGCAATCTAAAATGATTCCAACAGAACCCCGAGCTCGGGTTAAGGTAAGCTCTATGATCAGAAAAGGATTTTGGTCTGCGTTAATTGGTTTTTTTTTTCACTATCGTTAGCCTGTCAGGCAGACAGCGCTGTTGAGCGTTTGGTTGAAGTGTCACCAGGTGCAAGTGTCCGTGAGGTTGCTCGAATCTTAACTGAGCAGGACATCCTTCATTATCCCTGTTGGTTTGAACTCAAAGTGCGTTGGTCTGGTATACCCTTACAAGCAGGGGAGTACGATCTAAAAACGACCATGAGCTTGACTGAGGTGATGCATCAATTACAAACTGGAGCAGTACGTCAGCGTAGCTTTACCATTATCGAAGGCACACGCTTTCAGCAAATACAAGCCGCTTTTCTGAGCAACCCCTATGTTACTCATACCTTAGAAACGTTAACATTAGCAGAGCTGATGGAGCAGTTAGGATTACCGAGTCAGACACCCGAAGGATGGTTTTTGCCAGAGACGTATTATTTTCCTAAAGGGACTGCGGATCTGGATATTTTAAAACGCGCCCATCACGCCATGCAGAGTAAATTAGCTGCGTATTGGCAAAGTAGAGATCCGAGAGTCATCTTAGAAACGCCCTATCAGGCTTTGATTTTGGCGTCGATTGTAGAAAAAGAAACAGCCGATCCGGCAGAGTATGCAATGATTGCAGCAGTGTTTTATCATCGTTTGAATAAAGGCATGCGTTTACAAACTGATCCCACGGTGATTTATGGGCTAGGGGATGCTTATCAAGGGAATTTAACCAAACAGCATTTACATCAGGACACCCCTTATAATACTTATGTACATGCTGGGTTACCGCCCACACCGATTGCCATGCCGAGTCAGACAGCTTTGATGGCGGTATTACATCCCATAGAAACCAACGCACTGTATTTTGTCGCAAAGCCAGGAGGCGGGCATGTTTTTTCAGAGACTTTACAAGCACATAATCGCGCAGTGGCGCAGTATCAGTTAAGGCGAGTAAATTGAAACCACAATGGATAGCTTTTGAAGGCATTGAAGGGGTAGGAAAGTCTACACAAGTGGCTTTTTTTAATCAGCTGTGTCAGTCGAATGGAATACCGACATTGCTGACGCGTGAACCAGGTGGGACACCCATTGCAGAAGCCATACGTCAGATTTTAATTAGTCATCATGAGGAAAAGTTGTTACCTAGAACAGAAGCATTATTAATGTATGCTTCACGTGTACAACACCTACAGCATGCCATTTTACCTGCTTTAGCAGCAGGCAAATGGGTAATTTGTGATCGCTTTCATGATGCGTCGTTTGCTTACCAAGGCGCTGGTCGACAACTGGGTTTGGAAACCATGAAAAAACTCAACACATGGGCCATCGATGACCATCGGCCCGATGTGGTTTTTATACTGGATGCACCTGTGCCTGTTGCCATGACGCGTATCCTGGCGCGTGGTAAAAAAGATCGCTTTGAAGAAGAGACACAAGAGTTTTTTGAGCGAATTCGCCAGTGCTATTTACAATTGGCAAACAGTGATCCTACCCGCTATTGCATCATTGATGCGTCAGGTGGCATAGACTCTGTACAAGCACAATTAAAACAACAGTGGGAGCATCTCCGATCATGATGACCAAGTCATCGTGTTATCCTTGGTTTGATGCGCTTTGGCAACACTGGTTGTTACGCTTGTCTCAAAAAAAGCTCAGTCATGCCTATGTGTTGACCGGAGTAGCTGGATTAGGTAAGCACCAGCTTTTAGCTCAGATGGCTGCTTCGGTTTTGTGCCATCGTCAAACTGAAACACCCTGTGGGCAATGCAGTGCTTGTCATTGGCTTTCTGTGCAGACACATCCGGATTATTTCATTGCAGAAAAAACCGGCAGTATCGGTATTGATCTGGTGCGACAATGGCGTGAAATCTGTTATCAAACACCTGCGGTCGGTCAATATAAAGTGATGGCATTGCCAGACTGTGATCGTCTGACTGTACCTGCGGCGAATGCATTATTGAAAATTTTAGAAGAGCCGCCTGAGTCTTGTATCTGGTTATTAAGCAGTAGCCACTGTGCGGAATTACCAGCTACTCTGCTAAGTCGTTGTCAACGCTTGACTTGTCCGCCAATTTCTCTTGATCAGGGAGCTGCTTGGTTACAAGAAAAATTTCCTGGGCATGCGCGTTTATTACTGATCCAAGCCTTACAGTCTGTGAGTGGTGCGCCGCTTGCGGCGCAACAATGGCTGCAAACAGAAAGCAGCGCACAACGGGGGCTATTTTATCAACAGCTACAGCAATACTTTGATAAAAAAGTGAGCAGTCACGCGATTTATCAAGCACTGTGGCCCTCTTTACAAGATCATTTGCCTTGTTTTCTCCTCGCATGGGTGACAGACATCATTCGTGCGCAAGAATTGGGCGAAGGCGCTATTATTAATAGAGAATACGCTGGATTGATTCAGCAGATGTCAGCACGCATGCAGCGACATGTCATCTGGCAATGGTACGATCAATTGCTGATTTTAAAGAAGCAAGCGATTACCCATGTGAACTTCGGTTATTGGTTTTTACAGTGGCTGTTACAGCTAGACAAGGAGTGTCATTGTGAGTGAAGCAGCAGAGCCCATGAAAACAACCGCTGGTATATTGTCCTTAACCATTAAAGACAAAGCCGTCTTATATGCCGCCTACATGCCCTTTATCAAAGGGGGCGGGATATTCATTCCTACGAATAAAGAAAGTTATGAGCTTGGAGATGAGGTCTCCATGTTATTGCATCTCATGGAAGAGCCAGAAAAGTATCCTGTTACAGGCAAAGTAGTGTGGATTACTCCTCAAGGTGCACAGGGTAATCGAGCTGCAGGCATTGGGGTACAATTTCATGCAGACACTGGTAAAGCAGTCCGAGATAAAATTGAAACCTATCTCGCAGGGATGTTAGATAGCGATCGCCAAACGCATACCATGTAATATATACCCAAGATACTCCAAAATACCTGTTTCTAGCTGCTCGAATTTAACCATCTGCAGCCTTCCTCACCTCGCAATAGTATCGACTATTCCTTGGTTCGGAAGACTACATCTGACTAAACTCGCTTTGCCATAATCCATGCATTTCGCAGTATCTTGGGTATATTCTTCTCGATTTGGTTTTATGCGTTGTTGTCATCATCAGCTCGCAATCCTCAAGTACTAGTATGTACGTTCCGGTTGCTCGCGACTCGACGCCTAGCCTAAAACCAAATCGCTT
>JAHFQF010000219.1 GCA_023266435.1 Legionellales bacterium
ATCCCTGCTACATAGGCTGCCGAAGCTGCAGAAATTTGTTGAAAAGCAAAGCTCATACCCATGAAAGCACCACGTTGTGGCGAAGACACGATCGAATGCATCAAATTCATGGCGGGTGTAAATCGACCTGACGTACCCATCATAAACAAGGTCGTAATCATCAGAAAAACCCCCATATGGATTTCCCCGATGTGTGTCAATAATAAGGTCGGAATGATAGAGAGTAGGTTTACTATTGCAAGCATGCGGAACGACCCATAGCGATCGGTTAATTTTCCAATCAAGTTGGTAGAGAAAAAAGTAAATAGACCACCAAAAAAATAAATCCACAATAAATCAGATTCGGGGACTTTGACATTAAACACTGCGTACGCACTGATATAAGGAATAATCAGAAATCCTGAGATACTCAGTGTGCTCGTCATACAATAGGCTCGTTGGTACACGGGATTACGTAGGACTGTAATAAACTCTTGCCATGACGATTTTTTAATTTCTGTTTGTAAATGCGCTCTGACAGGCGGTAGTATTTTTTGAGCTGCTAGTAAGATTACACAGGATAGGATTACTAACATCATAAAAGGACCATGCCAACTCCACAGCATCACCGTTTTAAGTCCCAGTGGAATACCCACTACAGATGCAATCGCAAATGCCGACATGACGACACCAATAGCAGCTCCCCGACGCTCAAAGGGAATCACATCTCCGATCATGGCTAATGCCGTTGCGCTAATCACGCCACCAAATGCACCCGCAATAACGCGAGCCAATAATAACAGTTGAAAACTGGGGGCCAATGCACAGAGTAAAGTGCCCACTGTAAATCCGGTATAGACGAAAAGCATGGTTTTTTTTCTATCGAATCGATCAGTAAAAAAAGCAGCGAATAAACCCATGATACCTGCACTGATGGCATAAGCTGAGACCAATAGGCTAAATTGTTGAGTGCTGATTTGAAAGGTCCGCATTAATTGCGGCCCTAAGGGCATGATGATGACAAAATCTACCATGTGGCAAAAATTCATCATAAATAAGATACCAAGAATACCTCGTTCGCGCCAATTTGAACGCGCTAACACAACATCTCCTGATAAAGGCTGTAACATCTGCGTTATCCTTAAACACCCCAGTTCGGAGTTTTTACACAAGGGAGGGCGGCCTTATGTGGCAAACTGGAGTTTAAACGTTTAGCATCCTCATTGCATTATAGATCTGGCCTGGTTATAGTGCGATTCAATAGGAAAGGGGGCTAAATTGAGCAAACTAGAGAATAAAGTCATCGTTGTAACTGGTGCTTTTGGACAACTAGGGCATGCGGTTTCTATGGAAATTGCAAAACAGGGTGGCACAGGAGTACTTATTAGTCGATCAACAAAAAGCTGTGCCACACTCTATGACCAAATTTGCGCCGCTGGTTATACCGAGCCCGCCTTGTTTCCTTTAGATTTTCATAAGGCCGACGAGGCAAAATTTGATGAGCTTGCCTTAGGGGTTGGACAATTATTTGGTCGTTGCGATGGCATCATTCATTGTGCCGGCGTCCTCGAAAAATTATGTCCTGTTGTACATTTCCCACCTGCTTTGTGGCACAAAACTTTGGCTGTAGAGCTTACTGGACCTTTTTTATTGACCCAGCGTTTACTGCCCTTGCTGCAACAAAGCATGGCAGCACAGATCGTATATACCACGCACCCGATTGGCAAAAACCCTAAAGCTTACTGGGCTGCACTTGCCGCAGCCAAAGCTGGTTTGGAGAATTTTGCACAAGTGTTACATGAAGAACTTGAGTCCCAAGCTAAAGTTAAAGTAAATTGTGTCACCCCTCCACCCTTTCAATCCCGTAGTTACTCTAAACTGTATCCAGGTCGTACCCAATCCGATTTACCTAGCGCGACTCAAATTGCTAAATATTTAGTTGGACTATTTGATCCTGAAGCCATGCATCAAAGTGGGAAAAACTTAGTCATCACTCAAGAAGCATTACCTACGATCAATACAAGTCGCTTACAAATACCCATTGTTCAGGTTTGACTCAAATAGTCTTCATGCTGTAAGTGCTCAAGTAGTATCAAAAGACTCGAGCAGCCCGAGGAGCGCGTGACCGAGCATGCAACTCAGCGGCTCTCAGAAACGTCCTTTGAATGCATACACTTACGTAGTGAGCCAGCAATTACAGGCAGTCTGGATTGCTTTGAGATGCTCGCAATGACTGATCTTCAAAATAGGGTTCAGCAAGAATATACCCAAGATGCTTCAAAATGCGTCGTTTATAGCAAAGCGAATTTAACCAGATGCCGTCTTCTGAGCCGAGAAATAGTCAACAGGCGAAGAAGACTTCAGCTGGGTAAACTCGGGCAGCTAGAAACATGCATTTCGAAGTATCTTGGGTATATACTATACTTCAAGTAAGATAGCCCATTTTTGGCGCCGCACCATGAGTGACCTGAAAAAAAACACTCAAGCCATGCCGATGATACCTTGTGAGTCCATCGGTCTTTCTTCTGTTGACACACTCTCCTATGAGCAGCAATTGCACACTACTCTAGAAATTGAACGAGTTTGTCATCTCTTTTTTGAGCTCTGCCAGCAACACTTGAAAATCACAGGTTTCCAATACCAAAATCCTGCTGCTGAGATTGAGCTCTCTCTTGGTCAGACAGACTCTGCCATAGCAAACTTTCAATTGAGTTTTCAGGACCATGCGTTGGGTGAATGCACGCTTTTCCGATCCACCTGCTTCAGTCCCTCAGAGTCTGAACGCTGTCAACAATTGTGCAGCCTACTTTTGGTACCTTTGCACAATGCGCTGATTTATCAAGCGGCTGTGTTTGACGCCCTCAAAGATCCGCTGACTGGTGTTTTAAATCGCAGCGCATTGTTACCCACGATTGAGCGAGAAATCGAGCACAGTAAACGACATCAAATTCCTTTGTCTTTGTTGTTGATTGATTTGGATAATTTTAAAAAAATGAATGATACGTTTGGGCATCTCATGGGTGATGCTTTGTTACGACATACTAGCCAGTTGTTTATGAAAATTTGCCGCCAAGAAGACACCATATTTCGTTATGGTGGGGAGGAGTTCATTATTTTATTAAAACACACGAAAAAAATTGGCGCACTTCAATTAGCCAACCGCATGCGAGAAACCATTGCCAACACACCTTGCCTAACACGCGGACATGCGCTGACTGTTACAACCAGCATTGGCATCACCACTTTACGTGAAAAAGACAGTATTGAGCATTTTATTAGTCGAGCTGATGAAGCCATGTATCAGGCCAAAGAGCAAGGCAAAAATTGCTGTATTTTCATCGCTTAATCTAGAGCCTGCACAGGTACGAATACATACTCTCCGGGTGGCAAG
>JAHFQF010000051.1 GCA_023266435.1 Legionellales bacterium
CAAGGGTAACAGCAGCGTTAAGACCATCAGTAAACGTCGATACCAAGTGATACTAAAGAGCCATTTTGTCAGTGGCAGCAATAGACCAAATCCTATTGCGAGCACAATGGCAGCTTTATTGTCTGATAAAATCAAAATGCAAAAACAAAAGAGTAAACCAAGCCAATAATACTTGGCTTTCTGTAGCCAATTGAAACCGATCAACACAATGGGCAATAAAAACAACCCATAAAAGGCTAAAAAATCCTCAAAGTCATACGGTTTGGGCAGATCGAAGTGTTTACCCCACAGTGTTACAAAAGTCACAATACTGGTCATGCTTAGGGCTGTGGCTACGAGGATTAAGCGTGGGATTCTGGTGACTTTAATCAGTAACATCCCTGCCAGTAATGCGCTGGTACTGAGGAACCAAAAAATTCCCTGCCCCAACTCAGCACTGCCAAACAGCGTCAACATCGGAATTGGCCGTAAAGGTGCAAATAATGCACTGATGCTCGCGATTAGAAAAAAGAGCAAGACTAAGGGGTGCTGTACAGCATGTTTAAATAGCAGTGGATGCGAAGGAAAGAGACATAAAGCGCCTGCTAAGCATAGGCCGCCCGAAGTGTATAAAATGACAAGCGGCATCTCTACTTGAAACCAATGGCCGTGGCTCAGCGGGGGGAAGCAAAAGAAAGGCATCATTAAACTCAGCAATAAGCCGCTGGTAATGAGTAATACAGCAATAGGAGGTAGACGATGGCTACGCTGAGTTAAAGTCATATAGTAGTAACAAATCCTTGTTCAATGGTAACCCTTCTTCAATTTAAAACCCCAAACTGCGGTTCCTTAAATTTGTTAAAGAGTGTAACACTAACTTTCGCTGACTGGCTATTTTGATGGAGATAAAGTTGCTACAAGTTGGATAGATAGTATAACATGAGCGCAGGTACAGAATCAGTAGTAAGTAGTCCTATTTTGAGAAAGAATGCAAACTTATTTATTTTGCCCATGCTGTTACTTTTCTTTTTTGGACACGCTCAAGCGGAAGAATACTCCCTGGAGGAACTAGTGAAGCTAGGCATCCAAAAAAGCCATCTTTCACATAATGCCAATGACCAATGGGATCAAGCGCAGTATGATTATCGAGTTAGCCGTCAGGAATTTGTGCCCAAGTGGTTCTTAAACACTGGTAGTTCTATGTCTTGGAATAGAACCAACGGCAATGATCTACAAAATCGACAACTCTCTGTAGGTACCTCAGTACAGATGAAGACACCATTAGGTACACGGCTTGATTTATTGGCGTCACAGGGTGTCGTCGGTGGAGATACCGATCAAGCTGTAAGCACCAGTGCGGGCGTGCGCTTAACACAGCCCTTGTTAAAGCACTCAGGTTGGGCCTTGAATGCTGTACCCAGACGTCAAGCAGATGTGCAGTTTAAAATGAATCAGCTTCAATATGAGGACAGTCTTGCAGAGCTGGTTGATAGCATCATCATGCAATACTATCTGTATCAACAAAGTCTGCTTCAACAACATATTCATCAACAACAAAGTGAGCAGGCACAACAATTTTTAGATAAATTAAAATTGCAAATTGAAGCAGGTCGCGCAGCGCCTAATGAATACTTACAGGCAGAGTTAGAACTAGCCAAGCAACAGCAACAGAGCATAGAGATTAAGCGCGAAATGGACAAACAATATCGTGCTTTATTATTAGTTGTTGGGTTATCTGAAACAGATCAGCCAACAATTCAGGCATTCAGTCTGCCTAATTATGCGTTGCTGGAAGAAGATCAGGCATTAGAATTACTCTTAGCCAATAATATGCAAATTCAACAGTTTAAAACTCAGCTAAAAACATTAGAATACCAAGCGCTCTTAGCAAAAGATGACTTGCGTTGGGAGCTTGATTTATCTAGTGAATTTTCTATGACTGGCAGCGACGCCAGTTTTAAAAATTCCACACAGGACTTTATAAAAAACCAAGATGGGCGCAAACTCGTTGCGTTACAGCTTAAAATTCCTTTGGGCGACAAATTATCCAGGGAACAAACATTGCATCAAAATCACCAAATGTTAAAAATCTTAAAACGCAATATGAGTTACGCGGAACAACAACTGACCCAAAATTTACATGAGTACTATGCTGACATTGAAGCCAAACAGCGACAGTTGGCTTTTAGTGAACAAGCGGTTTCCTTAGCAGAGAAGAGTTGGCAAAATGCCAAATTTAAACTAGAATCTGGCAGGAGTTCTGTTTTTGAAGTGCTGTCTTTGCAAACACAAAAAGCACAAGCGCAAATGAATCATATCCAATCACAGATGGCACTCAGTCTGGCGTATGCGGCGTTAGATCGCCAATTAGGTAAAACCTTGAGTCGTTGGGGGATACGTGAGTAAAGCTGTCATCAAACTTTTCGTCGTGCTTGCTTTACTCTGTATAGGGACAACAGTGGCTTCGGCTGAGGATTTAATAGTAAAGCCGCAGACACTCAAGCAAGCTTTAAAATTTAAAGGGCGTTTAATGCCTGCCACACTGATCGCGGTCACAGCACCGGCGACAGGTGTGGTACAGGCGATGCCCATCAAATTTGGTCAATCTGTTACGCAAGATCAATTATTATTTCAACTCGGAAGTGCTCAGTTGCCCAAATCGCATGAAGAAGCAAAACAGCATTTGGCTGCAGCAAAATCCCGGGTCGAAGAATTAAAACAGTGGAACTATCAAGTAGAAGCACAGCAACTACAATACCAAATCACCCGCTCTCATTCAGAAGTAGAGCGTATCAGTGCGCGTTATGAGCAAACCCAAAAATTATTTTCTGCAGGCATTATCTCTAAAGAAGAATGTGTACAAGAGCAGAGAATGCTAGAAGACGCGAAACAAAACCATCGTTATCTGGAGCTCATGTACAGTAAGTTAAAACAATCCAGTGAAGGTAAATTGTATCAAGATGCCGAACAAGCGCTGAAAATTGCAAAGGCAGAGCTAGCGGCCATTGAAGCGCAGATAAAGGCATTAACACTGCATGCCTCTGAAGCAGGTATTTTACTACCACCAGCAAACTCCAAAGGGGATCTGCCTACTTCAACTTTAGTAGGACAATCGGTGAATGCAGGCGACTTATTGGGATATTTAGGCTCTACGCATCGTTGGACAGTAGAATTATTAATCGATGAAGCAGACATGCAAAATTTGACTGAAAACCAAGCAGTCTCTATTCATTTGCCTGCAGCACCTTCGGCGGTACTGACTGGCAAAGTATCGCAGATTAATAGAAATCAGCTTAAAGCCAGTAATACGAATTTTATACAATATCCAGTGACCATTGAGGTGGATCCTTTGCCAGAGGCTTTAAAAAATCAAGTCTGGTTTGGGATGTCTGCTCAAGTCATGGCAAATTTCGAAAAGGCCAACACTTTGCTTGTACCTAAAACAGCCATACGCATTGATAAAGAAGGTGCTTGGGTCATGGTAAAAAAATCAGGTAAGCAGACAGCTAAATTAATACAGCTAGGAAAAATTACGTGGGATGAGGCGGAAATTGTAAATGGCTTAGAAGAGGGAGATACGCTTGTTACCCCTTATCCAGCTACAGGCGCTTAGTAAATCCTATACCAATCAAGTGGTGTTAGATAATATCCACTTGGATATCCATACAACGGACAGTATTGTCTTGTTAGGTTCATCAGGCAGTGGAAAAAGCACGCTACTGAATCTCATTGGTTTGTTAGATACACCTACTCACGGGCAGTATCTTTTGTCAGGGAAACCAGTGAATACCTTGTCTATTACTGAAAAAGCGCATCTGAGAAATCATCAATTTGGTTACGTGTTTCAGCAGTTTCATTTGATTAATAACCTAACCATTTTTGATAATATCGCCTTGCCACTCAGATACCGTGGCCTTGCGACAGACATTATTCAAGAAAAAGTTGAGACGATGCTCGATCGCTTACAGCTGAAACAATTAAGTCAGCGTTACCCACTCACTTTGTCAGGAGGACAAAAACAGCGTATTGCCATTGCCAGAGCGTTGATAGGTAATCCTAAAGTCATTCTTGCAGATGAGCCAACCGGTGCTTTGGATTCAAAGACTGCTGCGATGATCATGGAGCTGTTGTTAGAGTTACAGCAAACTTTTTCAGCGGCTTTAATTTTAGTGACGCATGATGAGCGCTTGGCTGAGCACTGTACTAGACGCTATTATTTACAGGCAGGACAGCTATGCGTTTTGTAGACAGTATTCGATATTACTGGAAGGTGAATCCTGTTCAAACAGTGATTTTAATTCTCAGCGTTTCTATTGGCGTAGCCGCACTGGTTGCGATGATGCAGATTAAAGCCATGACTTTATCACAAATGCAGCAAAGACTTGCTCAATTAGGTGAGCATCACAGTTTATTGAGCATCATGCCAAAGCCTTCTGTACAAGATAAAAGTACTCTGACTTTGACGTTGTCTGATGTAGAAAAAGCAGAGCATTGGTTACCTAACATTCAATTAATCCCCTATCAACGCGTAGGATCACCTCTCATCGAGCCTGGTCGCAATCTGGATGCGGTCATGCTGTTTGGTACAGAGGATGCTTTTTTTGGCAGCTTGGGCCTGACTTTAGCACAGGGACGTTTTTTTTCAGCATTGGATGTAAATCAGCCCGTCATGATCGTGGGTCATGCAGTGGCGATGACTTTAGATCCTAAATTAGAACAAATTACTGGTCGCTTTGTGCAAGTAGGGGAAAGGTTTTTCAAAATCATTGGCGTCTTGGCGCCGGTGATTGATCGCGATCCTTTCGAATACGATGTGAATCAAGGTGCATGGATTCCGTTGTCTGCGTTACCGCTGTTACAACAAGAGTTACACATTCAAGACATGATTGTTTATTATCCAAAACTGGCAAATCAGCAGGCCTTAGAATTAGTGAATGCACAATTTCCTAATCTTTTTCAAGACTATCAACATTGGCTACGCAACAATGAATGGCTATTGCAAGATTTAAAAAAACAAAGTGAGCAAGTGAGTTTGATGTTACAAGTCATTGCAATCATTACCAGTATTATGGCAATGAACAGTCTGATTAATGTCACTTTATTAAGCATTTGGCAACGTAGAGAAGAGTTTGGTATACGAATGGCCGTGGGTGCAACGCCCTGGCATCTGCTAAAAAGTTTATTAGAAGAGGCCATGACATTGAGCTCAATCGGTACTTTTATTGGTTGTGTCTTGGGTTCCTGTGTAGTCTTCTACTTAAGTCAAGTGTGGCAATGGAGTTATGTCTTTTCTGTTGGCAGTGTAATATTCAGTAGTACCATTGCGATTGTACTGATGAGTATTGCGGCTTGTTATCCAGCCTATCAAACGATTAAACTCAAACCCATCGAGCTATTACAAGCTCAATAATAGACTCTTCTCGATTTAATTGAAGGCGCTGTTGAAAAACAGAGGCTCTGTTGCCTAGCTGATAGTCTTAGGGGTTCAATGTAAGCGTTCAAATAGTATCAAAGAAACCGAGCAGACCCGAGGATCTTTGCGTGAGCGAGCTTGAAGCTCAGCCGCCCTCACTCGGCCTTCGTTCACCCTCTCCCTCAAATAGTGGGAGAGAAGCTTTGATAGACTGGCGGCTTTTGCGAGCGAAGTAGCAAAGATGCGAAGGTAGGCTGCCTGGCACTCCTGGATATCACTTGAACGCTTACGATTCTAAAGCTTCTATCGCATCTTTAGACAATGCCAAACCTAACTTTGTACGTCTCCATACAATGTCTTCAGCGTGTATTGCCCATTCGTGCTGCTTTAAATAGTCCCACTCTTTTTCATAGAGACTAGGGGCAATTTCTTTGCCCAAATCAGACAGTTGATTACAACCTGATAGTAAGGTGTCTATTAGGCTGCCATAGTTTTTAGTGTAACGGCGTAGTAAGGTAGGTGGTAGCCAAGCATACGCTTTCAGATCAATCGGATCGCCACCAGGTAAACGTAGTCGTGTGGTTTGACTGGGTTTAAGTGCTGGAAAAAAAGGACTTAACTGATTGACACAATGCTCTGAGATGGCCCTATAGGTGGTGAGTTTTCCACCATAAATTGTGAGGCAGGGTAATTGATGATCTGCATTGGTCTCTAATGTTAAGACATGCTCTCTGGTATTTGCAGACACTGATTTATTGTCTTCGTTCAGCAGCGTGCGTACGCCCGCCCAGTGATGACAAATGTCTTGTTTAGCAATCTTGTTTTTAAAATAATGATTATAGCCTGCTAATAAATATTGAATTTCCTCAGGAGAAATACAAACTTGATCAGGATCACCTTGGAAAGGAATTTCTGTAGTACCAATCATAGTCCAATGGTGATGATAAGGTGTCACAAAGAAAACGCGCTGATCCAGAGGATGCTGCAATAAAAAGGCATAATGATGTGTGTATTGCTGAGGGATCACAATGTGACTGCCTTGCAGTAAGCGTAGTGTTAAGTGAGGTTGTAAATTGGATGTCCAAGGTCCGGTTGCGTTTACCAAACATTTGGCTGTGATGCGCAGCTGTTCGCCAGTGTGCTTTTGGAGTTGAATATGCCAACGATCGCCAAGTCGCTCAAAGTGTACACATTGGCAGTAATTGAGTAAATTTGCTCCATATTGTTTGGCAAGCAAGGCGTTGATTAATACCAATCGGCTGTCATCTGTTTGGCAGTCATAGTAACAAAATCCACTACGATACTGTGCTAAAAGCGGATTTTGAGCGGGCTCTGTTTGTGTGAAGCGCAAAAAACGAGAACGGGGTAATCGGCGTTTTGCTAAGTGATCATACAAATATAAACCAGCACGAATTACCCACTGAGCACGATGATGTGCTTGATGGGGTAGATAAAAAGGCAATGGTTTGACTAAATGTGGGGCGCGCTCTAATAAAATGGTTTGTTCCGCCAATGCTTCGCGTACCAAGTGAAAGTCCCAGTTTTCTAAATACCGCAACCCACCATGCACAAGCTTACTACTGGCAGAAGAAGTTGCCCAACCAAAGTCTTTTTTCTCAGCCAGACAAACAGATAAACCACGAGTGGCCGCTTCGGCAGCAATACCCACACCTAAGATACCACCACCAATTATCATCACATCATAATCATTATTGAGCATCATCTGAGTATATACTGTTGGATAGAACACTATTTTCTATACTATCAGGACTTATGCAAAACGCGAGCTGCTTTGTTAAAAACTTGCTCAAAATTCTCCAGTACGGCAGAGTACACTCGGGTTTTTCGCAAGTGTTTGCCTTGCATCTCATCGTGTTGCGTAAGTCCTACCTATAACGATTACTGAATAAGAGCGAATTGTATGAAAAAGTACTTGTTGGCTGTGGATGAAGGGACATCCAGCACACGGGCAATTATCTTTGATCACAGTGGTAATAAAATCAGTCAAGCGCAGTTGCCATTTCAGCAATATTTTCCTCAACCTGGTTGGGTAGAACATGACTTAGAAGAAATTTGGCAAAAAACAGAGAAAGTTATTTATCTTGCCATTAAGCAAGCGAAGTTGTCAGTTAAACAAATATCAGCCATGGGTATTACTAATCAACGCGAAACCAGTTGTTTTTGGCATCGGCAGACCGGTGATCCTATTGGTAGAGCCTTAGTTTGGCAAGACCGAAGGACACATGAGTATTGCCAGCAATTAAAACAAGCGGGATACGAATCAACCATTCAAGCAAAAACGGGGTTGATCTTGGATCCCTATTTTAGTGCGTCTAAGATCCATTGGATACTCAAACATCATCCAGATGCCAAGCAGTTACTTGCACAGCAGCAATTGTGTTTTGGCACTATCGAAACATTTCTATTGTGGAAAATGACACGCGGACAGTCTTTTTTTACTGATCTCACCAATGCCAGTCGCACGTCTCTTTTTAATATTCATCAGCTGGAATGGGATGCGGCGCTGTTGGCTTTATATGAGATTCCCGAAGCCATTCTGCCCACGGTAAAAGACAACGTAGGATATTTTGGTAGTTATCAAGCAGATTGGATGGAAGTGCCGATTCCTATTATGGCACTGATTGGTGATCAGCAGAGTGCTACTGTAGGGCAAGCTTGCTTGCTGCCAGGGATGCTGAAAAGCACGTATGGGACGGGTTGTTTCTTAATGATGAATGCGGGTACTCGATGCCCCTCCTCAACGCATCGACTATTGGCAACACCTTTGTATCGTTTACCTAATCAATCCGTATGCTATGGATTAGAGGGCAGTTTATTTATGGCTGGCAGTTTAATTCAGTGGCTTGAGCAGATGCGTCTATTAGACAATCCCCAAGCATCGATGACACTAGCTGCCAGTGTGCAGGACAGTGGGGGTGTCGTTGTAGTGCCTAGTTTAACAGGTCTGGGTGCACCGTACTGGAATCCGCAGGCCACTGGCGCCATTTTTGGTTTAACCAGACAAACCAATCCAGCACATCTGGTGCGTGCTGCACTAGAAGCCATTGGATTTCAAACCAAAGAAATCGCTGAACTCATGGTCTTTGATAGTCAAATCGCTATTCAGACATTACAAGTAGATGGGGGTATGGCGAATAATATCTGGCTATTACAGTGGCTAGCTGATTGTTTGCATGTTCCAGTAAAAAAACCAGATATCATTGAAACAACCAGTATAGGTGCCGCATTTTTAGCAGGTCTGGGCGCAGGTGTGTATGGTCAGCTCAATGAAATTCAATGTTTTCATCAAACCACCCACACGTATGAACCACTTCATGCATTGGAATCCATTGAGCCAGCCTATCAGCAATGGAAAAAAGCCGTTGCTTGTGTCAATCAAATGAGCGAGAGTTAAGATGAATAAAACGCCAATGATTCAATACGCTGTTTTTTTAGATCAACCTGAATCGCATCTTGTTAAAGTGGTATTAACGGTCTCTAAACCCATGCCAATACAGCGTCTCAGTATGCCAGTATGGATTCCAGGCAGTTATAAAATCCGCGATTATGCGAAACATGTTGTACGCATAGAGGCGCGGGATCAAGCCGGACCAGTCTCTCTGATGAAAGAGACGAATCACTGTTGGCGCTGTGAAGTGGCGAAAGGTGAGCTTGTCATCACGTATTGGATTTATGCTTTCGATCGCAGTGTGAGAGGCGCGCATGTGGATATTACCCATGCTTTTATGAATGGGTGCTGTGTTTTTTTAGCAGTAGAAGGGTATCTACAGGAACCAAGCTCAGTGATTTTACATCAACCTGCCCAAGCTTACTGTGCAAAGTGGCAGGTTGCGACGAGCCTCACACAAGTCACTGGCTCACAAGGTGAATTTGGTCAATTTTTTGCAAACAATTATGATGAGTTGATTGATCATCCTATCGAAATAGGAACCTTTGATCGCTTTCAATTTGATGTTGCAGGGTGTCAGCATGAGTTGGTAGTCACAGGTAAATGGACAGGCGATATGCAGCGTCTGGTGAAAGACCTAAAAGCAATTTGTACGTATCAGATTACTTTTTTTGGTAACGCACCGCCGATGTCATACTATCTTTTTCTGTTAACTGTTACAGAAGAAGATTATGGTGGATTAGAGCATCGTCAAAGCACAGCGCTGCTTTGTACACGCTATGCATTACCGAAATTCGATATGCAAGAGCCCTCAGATACGTACCAACAGTTGTTAGCGCTGTGCAGTCATGAATATTTTCATTTATGGAATGTGAAGCGCATCAAACCAAAAGCCTTTATGCCTTATGATTTAACAAAACCAAATTATACGCGGCAATTATGGATCTATGAGGGGTTCACGGCGTACTATGATGAATTAATCTTATTGCGTGCAAAAGTCATTCAACCACGCCAATATCTGCATTTATTTGAGAAAAATTTAACACGTTTTTATCGGACTAAAGGTCGTCATATACAGAGTGTGGCAGACGCGAGCTTTGATGCGTGGATAAAATTGTATCAACCGACTGAAAATGCAATCAATGCGGAAATTAGTTACTACAACAAAGGCGCTTTGATTGCTTTTTGTTTAGACATAGCAATACGTAACGCAACTGACAATCAGCGTAGTTTAGATGACTTCATGCGTTGGTTATGGGAGATCTACGGTAAACCGCAGCAAGGCACGGATGAGGATGTGGTGGAAGTCTGGTTGTTACAACATGCAGGCGAATCGTTAGCGCATACTTTGCGTCAGTGGGTTTATACAACGGATGAGCTACCGATTACTGAGATGTTTGCTAGGTTAGGAATTGAGTTTTATTTACGCTCAGCAGAGACCAGTAAAGATTTAGGGGGACATAAGACTTTTGCTAAACAGCCACTTGCCTTAGGGTTACGCACCTCTTTTAATGTACATGGGATGAAAGTAGACGCTGTTTTGGCAGGCAGCCCTGCAGAAAGAGCAGGACTAGCGCCTAATGATTTGGTAATCGCGTTGGACTCGGTACAAGTGAATTCCAAAAATTATCAGGATTTGCTAGACTACCAGGTGGTTGGGCAACCGCTGACTGTGCACGCTTTTCGAGATCATGTTTTGATGCAGTTTCAGGTGATGCCTCAAGCAGCAGACAAAGATACAGCAGTGCTGCGTTTAGAGTCTAAGAATCTTAGCCAAATAGCAAAAAATTGGATGGGGTAAGGGAATATTGATGAAGCATATATTAAGAGTATTGAGCTGTGGTTTTTTTGCATTAATGACTTTGCCTTGTATGGCACAGACACAGGCAGAAACATTCATGTTTACGCCAGCCATCGGCAAGATGCTGTTTGATAGTAATCGTCATGTAAAAGATTCGTCTTTTTATAGCGTGTCTTTAGGTTATCAGTTTGATGAGATCTGGGCCGGCGAAGCGATGTTTGGTATGTTTGAAACCAAAAGTAAAAGCACTGCAAGAAGCAGTACTGGCTATCATTTTAATTTGAATGGATTGTATCATCTTTATCCCGCGGAAAAATTAAATCCCTATGTCATCGGTGGGGTTGGGCTGTTAGCAGCAGAAAAATTAGATTGGTCTGACAGCGACGCGTTGATGCAGAAAAGTGCGGTGACAATGAATGTAGGTGCGGGTCTTAAATATGATTTAACGCCTGCATGGCAACTGCGGGCAGAAGCACGAGAGTTTATAGTCAGGCACTCCATTGACCATGATTTTGATACTGTGATTAATGTAGGGCTTACCTGGTATTTCGATAATCCTAGAAGACAAAAATTAAGAAGAATGAAGCCTGTCCAGATGGATATACAGAAAGTAATACAGCCTTTCCTAATTTTAGCAGAAGATCGGCGTGCTTGAGAAAGGTAGTCATTATTTAAAGGGTTTCTCGTATCTTGAAGTGATGGTTGCATTATTAATTTTCTCTGCGATTTCTGTGACGGTCATGCGCACCTGTATCCATGGCTTGCGATTAGCAAATGATAACCGCTATAGACTGGTTGCTATACAGTTACTAGCAAATTATCAAGCATGGAAAACTTTTTCAGGGGAGTCGTTACCCTCACCGACTTGGGAATCAGAGTTAATTTTATTGCCAGAAGCCTCATACCATCTCTTAGGGGATAAAATCTCGTCTGCAAGTTTACAGCTTTGTTGGCAAGCACATGAAAAACATTGCTTAAACCTCGGCCCGGAGTTGTAAAATGAGGGGGATATATACCCAAGAAACTCCAAAACACCTGTTTCTAGCTGCTCGAATTTAACCATCTGCAGCCTTCCTCACCTCGCAATAGTATCGACTATTCCTTGGTTCGGAAAACTTCATCTGGTTAAATTCGCTTTGCTATAAACTACGCGTTTTGAAGTATCTTGGGTATATGCTTGATGTCTGCTGATTTTTAGGTGTAGTTTGAGCGGTGCGCGTGGTTTTTCTTTAGTTGAATGCTTGATCGTGATGTTATTGACTAGCTTGCTCATGATACTTACTGTTGAACTGCAGCTCGTGTTTTTTAAACAGTGGCGCCATCAAGAAACTTTGATTGAGTGGCAAGAAAATCAACGATTAGGCTACTTGCTATTTAAAAGCTGGCTACATCGATTACAAACACAACATGAAAACGAATTTGAATTAGTCACGCATACACCCTCCGAAGCACACACTTTTTTACGCGGTCCTTGGCGCACTGTTTTGCAGCAAGCTAAAATAGATCATCCACTTTTAGTTGCATACTCAGAAGGAGATGTCGATAGCATTTGGTATATTTCTCAGACTTCAGGATTATTTTATAAAGAGAAAGACATGCCTGCGCACGAACTGTTAACAAATGTTGCAGGTTGGCGACTTTCATTAGAAAAAAATCAGCAGATAGATACTAGCAACTACTTATTCAGTATTACAATGCAATGGCAAAAACCTTTACAACATTGGTCCGCGGTATCTTGGCAGTATGCTTATACTTGCGATCAGGCATTAGAAGACAATGAAGAAATTGTGGTAGATAGCCTAGGATGAGTACGGATGTTTAAAAATAAAGGGTATATTTTATTGTGGTTACTCTTATGGCAGTCAATGATTATGGGCATAGTGATGCTCTGTTGGGAGGAGATCATTGAGCAACAGCGAATGAATCGCTTATTTCAAAAGCAATTAAGTGAACCTACTTTTCTTGCAAGATCTACGGCTGAAGAAGTTGATAAAAATGTGTTGATGTGACAAGATTTGAGC
>JAHFQF010000052.1 GCA_023266435.1 Legionellales bacterium
GAGTACATTGCCCACAGTGGCAATCACAACATTGTATTCTGCCTACGCGGCGTGAAGTCTATCTTCAGTGCCCCACATCGTAATCTAGTCGACTTTGCACAAGTGCCAATCATCAAGCGCTTAACCAAAATGCCCGTGTGTGTGGATCCCTCCCACGCCGTTGGTAATCGCGAGCAAGACCCCCTGGGTATCAGCGATGTCTTTCATGCCACTGCACAAGGTGTGATCAGTGGTGCAAACATGGTACTGGCTGATGTGCATCGCGCTCCACCAGAAGCCTTGGTGGATGGCCGCCAGGCCATTGCACTGAAAGATTTGGGGTGGTTTTTAGAGGACATACAGTTAGTTAGAGACGCATATCAACAGCGCATCGCCTTAGCAAAAGCAAGAAACAAATCGCTATGCGCAAACCCACTTGGTTTTAGACAAGGTGAGGCAGAACATACTTCCTGAATTCGTATAGACTATAAGAACCTCTCCTTATAAAATGGAGTCGAATCATGATAGTTGCCTACCTAAAAAAGGGTGCGGTTATTCATCCTGTAGAGATCACTGCAGCAGATGACGCGTTGCTGTCAGCTGCATTGTGGATAGATCTGCTGTCCCCTACCAAAGAAGAAGAAGACAAGGTAGAAAGTTTATTAAGCGTAGAGATCCCCTCGCAAACAGAAATGCAAGAAATCGAGTGGTCAAGCCGTCTATACAAAGAGCATCATGTGCTGTTCATGACTGCTACCATGATCGCTCAATCTGACTCCACTAGCCCCCAAAGTGACGCCGTTACTTTTATATTGACTGAAAAAAAATTAATTACCATTCGATATATTGAACCACAAGCCTTTAGATTATTCATTGCTCGGCTACCTCGCTTAGAGCAAAAAGAGCAGCATGCAGAAAAGATATTGATTGGTTTATTAGAATCTACGACTGATCGCCTGGCTGATATCTTAGAAAATGTCGTTCATAGGTTTGATGACATTTCTCATAGTATTTTTCACAATACCGATGACAAGTTAAGTTTAAAACGCGTCAATTATAAAAAAATCTTACAAAACCTCGGCATGAACAGTGATTTAGGTACTAAAATACGAGAGAGTTTACTGTCTTTTAACCGACTCGCTATCTTTTTAGGCAGGAACCACAAGTCTAAACTTGATTTAGATGAACAAGCACGCTTAGACGTGGTCGTTAAAGACATCAAATCTCTCAGTGATCATGCCAATTTTCTCTCTGCAAAAGTGAATTTCTTATTAGATGCGACATTGGGCATGATTAACATTGAGCAAAATACCATTATTAAGTCTTTTTCCATTGCCGCGGTGATTTTTTTACCCCCGATGTTGATTGCTAGCATCTATGGCATGAATTTCCGCAATATACCCGAGTTAAGTTGGCACTTGGGTTATCCGTTTGCGATTATCTTCATGACGCTGTCTGCGTGGATACCTTATTTATATTTTAAAAGGCATCATTGGCTTTAAACCCCATTGTTGCCCCTCCCCCCTAATTCTCTTATACTCAAACCCATTTCGTCTAAAACCCCAGTTCGGGGTTTTATAGTGGAAAAAAGCTTTAGCCAGCAGGATGCGCTCTGTTTTGAGACCATTTGGTGCAGAGACGCGCCAATTATAGCCATGGGTGGCGCTGTTGAAAAACGGGGGCTCTCCCTGCTGGCCCTATGAGATGCTGAGATATTGTAAGAGGTCACCGCTGTGAGTATTTCTTTGCTAACGCCGGGTTTGCCCCCGGAGCGTGTAGTTCGTTTTTCAGGCTTAATGGGTGCGAGTGTCGCGCTCGTGATTGCAAAACTGGCGCAAAGTGAAAAAAAACTAACTCTTTGTTTGACAGAAGACTCCCTAAGTGCGCAGCGGTTACGCCGAGAAATTAAACAATTCTCCGCCCCTACCTTGCCGGTCTTACTATTCCCTGATTGGGAAACACTGCCTTATGATCAATTTTCCCCGCATCAAGACATTGTTTCTGATCGCTTATTGGCCTTACACCAGTTGCTCAAACAGCCACAAGGCATTCTGATTATTCCGATGGCAACCGCCATGCATCGTTTGTTACCGGGTGACTTTTTATTACAACACAGCTTTGTGATGCGAGTTGGCGACAAGCTCAATTTGGAGCAGTTGCGAGAACAATTAACGCACGCTGGTTATCAATGTGTGAGCCAAGTCATGCAGCCTGGTGAGTTTGCAGTACGTGGCAGTGTCATTGATATTTATCCGATGGCTCAAATACAGCCTGTGCGCATTGATTTGTTTGATAACGAAATTGACAGTTTGCGACATTTTGATCCTGAGACACAACGCTCTGATCGACAGGTAGAGTATATCGAATGCCTACCTGCTAAAGAATTTCCTTTAGATCCGCCTGCCATAGAGCATTTTAGAAATGCTTGGCGCACTCGGTTTAGTGGCGATCCATCGCGCTCAGAAATCTATCAAGATATTTCTCATCAGATCATTCCGGCTGGTATCGAATACTATATGCCCCTCTTTTTTGAAAAGATGGCCACTTTATTGGATTATTTACCTACAGACAGTCTGATTTTTCAGATTGGTAATCTCTCTGAAGCTGGCGACAAATTTTGGAAAGAAGTGAGCTACCGCTATGATCAGCGTTGCCATGATATCCAACATCCTATTTTGCCAACCGATGCCTTATTTTTAAATCGGGATGAATTATTTCACGGTTTAAAAGCATTCAAACAAATTAAAATCACGGAGACTCTGGGCGATAACCAATCCGGTGTTCGGTTTGACACACAAGCGCTGCCTGACATTGCGATTTCTCATCATGCCCCTACACCCCTGAAAAAATTGCAAGACTTCTTAGAGCATATTGAAGCGCGGGTGCTTTTTTGTGCAGAGAGCTTAGGGCGACGTGAGCAGCTTTTAGAGCTACTTTCAAATTTTCACATGACACCTCCGCTATTTGATGATTTTGATGCTTTTCTCAAGGCACCTAATAACATCCGTTTTGGCATCATGATTGCCCCGATTGACACAGGCTTTTATCATCCGGATTCAGGGTTGGTGGTGATTGCTGAAACCCAACTCTATGGTGAACAAATCCTACAACGTCGTCGTCGTAAAAAAACAAGCGATCAAGATCAGGTCATTCGACATGTATTAGAGTTGACCCCAGGCACCCCCGTTGTACATTTGGATCACGGTGTTGGTCGATTTGAAGGGTTACAACATCTTAACTTAGGGGGTGTAGAAACCGAATTTCTATGTCTCTGCTATGAGGGCCATTCTAAACTGTATGTACCCGTGTCTTCTTTGCATCTGATTAGTCGCTATCAATCACAGTCTGACCACATTGTTTTCAATCGTTTAGGAACTGATCAGTGGGAAAAAGCCAAGCGACGTGCCAGAGAAAAAGTCAATGACGTGGCTGCTGAGTTATTGACGCTGTATGCCAAACGCCAGGCTCGTCAAGGGATTGCTTATCCACTACTCGAGTCCGAATACCGAGCATTTTGTGCGCATTTTCCTTATGAAACTACGCCTGATCAGCAGCGCGCAATTGATGAAGTCATTGCGGATTTAAAGACACCACGTCCGATGGATAGACTGGTCTGTGGTGATGTGGGTTTTGGTAAAACAGAGGTCGCTTTACGTGCGGCTTTTTGGGTTGCATCCCATGGCAAACAAGTGGCTGTCCTAGTACCCACTACGCTGTTAGCACAACAGCACTTTGAGAATTTCCAGAACCGCTTTGCATACTCTCCTGTGCGCATTGCCGCACTGTCTCGCTTTCAGACACAGAAAGAGCAAGTACAGATCTTAGAGCAGATGAAAAATGGGCAAATAGACATAGTGATTGGCACTCACAAGTTGATTCAACCGGGCATCACCTTTAAAGATTTGGGGCTAGTTATCATTGATGAAGAGCATCGATTTGGCGTCAAACACAAAGAGGCGCTGAAAGCCTTACGTAGTGAAGTCGATATCTTAACCCTAACGGCCACGCCCATTCCGCGTACGTTAAACATGGCCCTGTCAGAGATTCGGGATTTTTCGATTATTGCAACCCCCCCGGCTAAACGGCTATCCATTAAAACATTTGTGAGAGAGTATGAAGGTACTTTGATTCGAGAAGCGATTTTGCGTGAGCTCATGCGGGGTGGTCAAGTGTATTACTTGTATAATGAAGTGGATACCATTGAAAATTGCAGAGAGCGTTTAGAGCAATTGGTCCCTGAAGCACGATTAGCCATTGCACATGGGCAGATGCCTGAGCGTCAGCTAGAGCAAGTGATGCATGCTTTTTACCATCAAAAATACAACATACTCTTATGTACTACCATCATTGAGACGGGTATTGATATTCCGACGGCTAACACCATTATCATGGAGCGTGCAGACAAGTTAGGCTTAGCACAAATGCATCAATTAAGAGGCCGTGTTGGTCGCTCGCATCACCAAGCCTATGCTTTTTGCTTAACGCCACCTACTAAAGCGCTTACCAAAGATGCTAAAAAACGCTTAGAGGCCATTGCCATGTATGATGACTTGGGGGCAGGCTTTCAAATCGCTACTCAAGATCTCGAGATCCGAGGCGCTGGTGAATTATTAGGCGACTCGCAAAGTGGTCAAATTGAATCCATTGGCTTTAGTCTCTATATGGAAATGTTGGATAGCGCGGTGAAAGCAATTAAAGCGGGTAAATTATTAGCGATAGATACACCGCTGTATCGGGGAGCTGAGATCGACTGTCAATTACCTGCCTTGATTCCAGATTTGTATTTACCTGATATTCAAGCGCGCATGATTTTATATCATCGTATTGCAAATGCGCCGGATGAAGGTCGCTTAGAGGACCTCAAAGCTGAAATGGTGGATCGATTTGGTCTGTTACCGATCCAAGTTCACCATTTGTTTGCGATCACACGCCTTAAAATCAAAGCTCAGCCATTACACATTCGCAAAATCAAAGCCAATGCCAATGGTGGGACTATTGAATTTGATACTTCTACCACTGTCGATCCTTTGAAGATTGTGAAGCTGATTCAATTACAACCTCAACATTTTCAGTTACAGGATCAAACACGCTTACGATTTATGTATGATCTGGCTGATCAAAAAGTGCGTTTACAAACCATTGAAAATATTTTAGCAAAATTAAATTAAGGGCTGTTACTGATGGCCCTACGTGGCTTTGGTGCTCGCAAAACTCCGAGTTCGGGTTCATATACTCTTCGTGTTTGAAAAAAACCGATATAAATGATATACCTAACCCCTATTCTGGGCGTGTTCAAAGGGAGGGGCGTGCATGGTAAGCGTTCATGTAGTGTTAAGGGGCTGTGTGACTTGGCCAACCATCTTGGCTGGTATGTTGCTCTTTAGTTCCTTAGCCAAATCATCACAAGAGCTGTATGAAGTTGAGATGATTGTATTTGCTAATTTAGATGCAGACGCAATACATGCGGAGTTATGGCCTCTGAATCCTGGTTTCCCTAATTATAGTCAAGGACGTAGATTAAAAACAAAAGAAGGCTTGCTTGCTGAGAGAAAACAACAGTCAGATTCTTTAGAGGCGACGCTGGAGCGGGACAGCCCGATTAATCATTTGTTAGTCGAGGAAGATACGCCTATTGAGCAAACTGGTTTTGTTATTTTGCCAAAAAGTCGCTGGACTTTGAGTGACGCAGCCAACAAACTGGGGCATCAGTACCAGTTGTTACTCCATACAGCATGGCGCCAACCTATCACTGAGTCTGCTCAAGCCATCTATTTCCAAGCTGGAAAATCCTATAACCCATCAGAGACAAATGCTGAGACAGTCTACCCTAACTTCTCGGGCACTACAGGCGCTTATGAATTCGAGGGACTGCTCAAATTACGTAAAGGTAGGTTTATACACGCAGACATTGACTTTGTCTTGCAAGAGCCCGCCAAAGTAGATAGCTCAACTGTAACAGCAGCCAGTCATGCCGTATGGTTATTAAATCGTGATAATTGGCGACCCGATACAAACGTACAACTTCAAAGCTTTAGAGTTCAACAAAGTAGAAAAATGCGCTCTAAAGAGCTCCATTATGTTGATCACCCTGCTCTGGGTGTGCTGATTCGTGTGGCGCCTGTAGAGGCACCTAAAACTAAATAATTTTTAAGCGACTAATTGCAGCTTGGGTGTTTGACGAATAGGTTTAAAGGCGGGCGGATTTTCCTGCGTTAAAACCAGCTCATGCGTATAAAAATTAGACAGTTTAGTATGATCAACGCACACAAACGTAGTGTCTGGAAGCTCTTTTATCAGCAAGGCCAGGACTTGCTCTGCTAATTTCTCATCCAATCCCGAAATAGCTTCATCCATAAAGACTACTTTAGGTTTATGCACCAAAATAGAGAGTAACGCAATGCGTTGCTTTTCGCCCCCACTTAATATCTTTCCCCAGTCTTTTACTCTATCCAGCTCATCAATGTGTTCTTGTCTAAAGTCCAATTCTTTCATCCAGGCTTTGGCCTGCTCTTTTCTTTCGGAAAGTGGCTGACTTTGAACATAGGGATAAACAATGGCTTCCCATAAAGAGGCATTTTTAGTGAAATACGCTTCCTGCGAAAATGCCAAAATTTCTTCTTTTTTTGCAGGAATGCTAATTTTTCCCGAACCAAAAGGCCAGATATCGCCCAACATACGGATGAGTGTAGATTTACCTACACCAGAAGCACCTGTAATTTTTACTCTACTGCCTTGCGGAATATGTAACTCTTCTGAAAAATGGGTACAAACTGTTCTGGAAGGTGTTTGTACTGTGAGATTACTAAAAATAATTTCTGTACCTGTTGGGGAATACTCTAATTGTGTCTTTTTTTCTCGACGTAATTTGTCACATTCACTCAACATCACTTCAAACTGCTCCATGCGCTCTAGCCCAACTTGAGTACGAGTAACCTCTTCATAATTATCATGTTGCCAAGTAAAAAATCCCACTACGTAAGCAAAATATTGACTGACTTGAAAGATTTGTGTAGCACTTAATTTCTGCGCGATGATTTGAGGGGCCGCCAGCAGCAATCCCATGGCCAAACCCAATTGTTGATGAATTGTTCTTAAAAAATCCAGGCCGGTATTCACAAAAAAATGCAATTTGAACTTCTCTGATTTTTTTTGATCTAGTTTTTCCAGATACTTTTTTTCAACCTCGGCGCCTTGTCGAATTGCCACATGCTCCGCAAAAGTATCTACATGATGCAGTTGTTGTTCGATGTCACCACTCACTTGTTTCAAGGCGGCTTCATTCTTTTTTAATTTTTTCCCAAAAAACTTCATAATGAAGTTGTAACCTAGGCTATAAATGACAGCAGCCAAAGCCATATATCCTGGGATGAGCAATGCCTGGCCGAATACTACTACCGCTAATGTGGCAGATAAAATCCAGAGTCCCGAAAACCCTAAAATTCCATTAGAAAGCGCCATTAAAAAAGAAGATAGCAGATAACCAGCCGATTCGGCAGTTTCTGTACTGTCCTCCGCAATCACTTGAGCAGGATTGACAGGGGGATCAGTATGAGTGAATTTAGCCAGGAAAGCTCGTTGATTAGTTAACCAACGTTGCCATAAATCTTTGCTTTTTGCTCTTCCTAAGCTACGACCAAGCCAACTTGCCAGAGCATAAGTCAGCGCTGCAGCCGTAGCATATACTAAAATCGCCCCAATAAACTGCAAAGCTGATATGAAAAAGAGAGTGTAGGTTAACCCTGGAAGACTGATAATTCCAATCACATTACTGAATAAGCTATTGATCAGGGCAATGATAAAAGCCATAGCGACATTAGAGGCAAACACACCTAAGAGTGCTAACGTGTGCCATAGAGACTGCCTAGAAAACCCGAAGTATTTGCCGTAGCTTTTTTTTAATTTAAAAGCAAGCTTAAACATGGCGAAGACTCTCTTATTACATCGAGCGTCCTATATACCCAACATCCTTCGAAATGCATGTTTCTAGCTGCCCGAGTTTACCCAGCTGAAGCCTTCTTCGCCTCGCAATAGTGTTCTATTTCTCAGCTCAGAAGACCGCATCTGGTTAAATTCGCTTTGCTATAAACTACGCATTTTGAAGGATCTTGGGTATGCCCTATTACTCATCCCTGATACGGTTAAGTAAGTTGAATATCAGATCGGATTTTATGATATTCCGAGCCTGGCAATCATAAGCAAATCAAAAGGCGCTGTCAATTTATTCACCATTTATTTTAAAATGGTGTTAAAGAGCCGTCTACTTTACTACGATCAAAATAATTTTCAAGGGAGGTCTTCGCTTGCAGAAAGCTTCTTTTTTCGCCTGAAAAAATTTTATACTGCTTAAATAATCTCGGTTCTTTCTCAACGATGGTTAAAATCGCCTCATTATTTTGACGAATATTTTCTAAAAATCTAATCAAGTATAAATTTGACAGATAAGGTTTCCCTTGATGTGCGGCGTGCATCAAACTTTCTATACTCTTTTCTGATAACCCTGGCTCTGCCAAGTGTGCACTGGCAGTCAATAACTCATCTATCCATTTCCGATCTATAATTAAAGGTGTACGTGCATCGTTACTTGGATGTGTACATAATACAAACACATGACGATGCGCCCAACACCATGCAGCCACTTTTCTTTTTGCCATTTGATAATTAAAATCTTTCATGGGGAAATAGGCTGATTGATTCGGTGAAAATAATCCACTTGCCGTAAATAAAATACCAAAAAAATTACCCACGCCACTATAACGCTCATATTCGTTCTTTAACGCTTGGTAGTGATCCAAGCCCCAATAGTCCGCTGTATGCTGACTCTGCTCTGCTGTATAAAAACTCCAGTCTTTTTGCTTGGCTAAGGCGCATGCATAGCGATGAGCTTGATCAAAACTCACCGTAGGCGTGTATTTGGGATCAAGGTGTTTGGGAAAAACCAATGCTATGCCGCTATCGATGGCATACTTTGTAAATTGTTGAAACAATTCAGTTGCTTTTTCAGACGTTATAAATCCATAGTAACATAAAGCACGATAGTACTTTATATTTTCGATTCCTTCTTTTGCATCTTGCCTGGTTTTTTCTTTACTTTTTAAATCATCTAATCGAGTCAAACCCCAATATTTCTCAGGAAGATCTTCATCTCCAAAAAAATAAAACGGCCAGTCTGCTGTATTTGCCAATACTCTGGCATAAGATTCAGCCTGTTCAAAAGTATTATAGGGTCTTTGTGAAACTGAAATAGAGGGAAACTCTGCTCTTTGATCGGGTGTTAACTCTTTCTTCGCATACGCTAAAATCTTGTTTAAGCGCTGAATAGAAATAAATCCATAATACATCAAGTCTTTAAATTGCTTGATATTTTCTAGGATTTTTGCTGCATAGCGCTGTTTAGTAGCGGCACTTGCTGTATTAAACCAATGCATAATTTAAAAAAACCAACCTCTGGTTTTTTTAAACATAACATAAATACATACAGCATTGTCAATATTATTTATGTTTTATGAGAAATTTAAATTAGTTTTGAATGATTTTTGAGATAAGCTTAACAACTTGATCCTGTTTGTGTGAAATAAACGCTTTCTGCTCTGCGGTCGTCTGACTCGTGCTGCCTACTTTGGCAATGACTAGCGCAATACTTGCGTACTCCATTCCTAACTCTGTCGCCAGACTTGCTTCAGGCATGCCCGTCATGCCTACAAAATGACAACCATCTCGTACTAAACGCATGGCTTCCGCTCTGGTTTCAAATCTAGGACCTTGTGTGATCGCATACGTGCCGGTTGAGCGCAGTTGAAAGTTGGTTTCTCGACAAGTCAGCAAGATTTTTCCCCTTAAAGCAGGCGAATAAGGCTCCGTAAAGGAAATATGCGATTCTGTACAACCATTTGCATCTAGACGATCAAAAGAGGACTCTCGTCCATAAGTATAGTCAATCAATTGATCGGGTAAAATCACATCCCCAATATTTAAAGTGGGATCAAGGCTAGCCACTGCAGCAGTTGCAATGATTTTTTGAATACCCGCATCTCGTAATGACCAGATATTGGCTCGATAATTGATTTTATGTGCAACGATCGCAGCTTCCCTGCCACGACGTGATAAAAATACAACTTCCTTGTCACCAAGCAATCCGTAAATTAAAGGCGCAGAGGGCACCCCATAAGGTGTCTTCACAGAAGTTTGGTGGGTCGTCACTAATCCTGTAATTTCGGGCAATCCTGTGCCGCCAATCACACCGTATTTACTCATGCCGATTCGTCTTCCTTAGCCACAGCAAAAATGCCAGGTGCATTACGTAGATAGCCTTTATAGTCTAAACCCAGTCCATAGAGAAAGCGATCCTCTACTTTTAAAGCAGTAAAGTCTGCTTTGAGTAATCCACCCGCTGTTCTTTTTGCAGCTTTGTCGACCAATACTGCTGTATAGACTTCGCTTGCACCCACTTGTTTACAATGCTTTTCAATCTCAGCCAATGTCAAACCACCATCTAAAATATCGTCTACGATAACAACACAGCGATTTTCTAAGTTTAAACGAGGATAAGCCCGCCACTCTAAATCATAACCCACCGTGTTATTGCCATAACGCGTGGCATGAATATAGTCTACCTGCAAATCAATCGTTAATTGTGGTAGTAATAACCCTGTAGTAATCACTCCACCAATCATAGTGCATAACACAATTGGGTTTTTGTCTTGCAGGTGCTGATCCATCTGTTGTGCCATGGTGGCTAAGCCTTGATTGGCCTCTTCCAAGCTGACCAAACATTCAGAACGATTACGAATGGCATTCAGCTCTGTTTGATTTAAAGATGTCATAAATACTCCTCGTTTTTATTAGAATCAGGTAGTTTTAAGTAAGCTCATTCGAAAGAACACCTAAGATGATTGATTGAGTACTGATATTATCCCTAGGCGGCTGATACGGATTGTAATGCGGATAACGCATCAGTTGCTGATTGCCATGTCGCAGAGTTTTGCAGTTGCTGCCACGGCGTCGCAAATTGTTTACCCTGCAATTGTCTGATTTTTTCTTGTCTATCTAGCTGTAATCCTGCAATCGGCTCTACTAAAGAGTCTACTGCCTGTCTATCATTACAAACCAATAACAAATCACACCCAGCAGTCAAAGCACAGCGCGCTGCTTCCACTACAGTCGGATAACACTTTGCACCAGCCATAGACAGATCATCACTGATCACGACACCAGTGTAGCGAAATTGTTGCCTTAACCAAGTTTGCAGCCAATGTGCCGAAAAAGTCACAGGTAGTGTATCAAACGCATGATAAATAATGTGTGCTGGCATCACACCAGTTAAAAAGGGCATCAGCTCAATAAAGGTTTTAGCATCTAATAGCACTTGCTCACGTGCTCGATCATCTTCAGGTAAAGCGTGGTGCGAATCTAAAGTCACATAGCCATGACCAGGAAAATGCTTACCTACTGTGGCCATGCCTGCTTTCTGCATGCCGAGGCAGTATTCTTTGGCTAAACGGCAGACAATGTCCGGATTAGAGTGAAATGCTCTATCACCAATGACTTGATTACGGTTGTAATTGAGATCGAGTACTGGCGCAAAACTCAAATCAATACCAATGGCTTTAACTTCTGCCGCCATTAACCAGCCTAATTGTTGAGCACTTTGTAATGCTTGTTCAGGCGCTTTATCATAGAGCGCCCCCAAACTCGCCAACGGCGGTAAACGTGTGAATCCTTGAATCAGCCTTTGTACACGGCCTCCTTCTTGATCAACGCTGATCAGTAATGAAGGAGAAACTGAGCGAATTTCTTTGACAAGCTCTATAACCTGTACAGGCGCAACAATGTTTCGAGCGAACAGGATCATCCCACCTACGGCAGGATGCTGTAACAACTGGCGATCGATCTCACTGAGTGTCGTGCCAGCAATATCAATAAGAAGTGGTCCTTTCATCGTGTATCCTTTACGAATTAACTTTCCCTAATTGGTATAAAGGCTTTGGGAAATTTAGCAACTTTGCTATTGCTAGCAACTTCCTTAATTTTGGGGGTGCCCATGCTTTTTACAACATCAATACGAATGACTTCATGTACAGGAATGAAACTCGCAGTAACCCCATTAAATTCTTGTTTGAGTTTTTCAAGGCTAGGATCGACCACAAGCTGTGTTTCACCTTGATTAAATTGAATACCTTTGACTCGGATGAATCCAAACAAAGCATCATCGGTGACCTCTTCAGCATAGATTTCATGAATCTCATCGTTATTAAGGTATATAACTTTATAAAGTATATCTTCTGACATATATTGCCTTAACCCTTCTTATTGAATAATCTGCACTGGGGTACCAACCAATACTTGGTTGAAAAGCTGAATAATATCGCGATTCCGCATCCGAATACAACCATGGGACAACGGTTTTCCCATCGGAAACTCATCAGGACACCCATGTATGTAAATATATCGTTGCATAGTATCACAATTTCCTAGCCGATTCTTGCCGACTTCTAATCCACTGAGCCATAAAATACGTGTTAAAATCCAATCACGCGCAGGTAACTTTTGCCCCAAGGCGGCACTATAAATCTCCCCAGTGGGGCAAAAGT
>JAHFQF010000220.1 GCA_023266435.1 Legionellales bacterium
TCACGCCCAAAACGGCCACACCTGCGGTTGATGCCTTACGTTATCAAGCCAGCAAAGCCACTTCTGAGGGTAAAAAAATCAATGATAGCCAAGAGTTGGCCTTTTTGAAAATCCGCTACAAACAACCTGAAGGCACAAAAAGCATTTTAGTGACTCAGCCGATTGCTAAACCCACTGTTATCACTTCGTTTAATAAATCGAGTGAAACACAACGTTTCGCCACCGCTGTTGCAGGGTTTGGTCAATTGCTCAGACAGTCACCACAAATCAATGCCTTAACGTACAACCAAATCGTACAAATTGCTCAAGCAGCAAAAGGGAGTGATAGTACGGGCAGCAAAGGCGAGTTTATTCAGTTGGTTAAAAATGCCGAGTCCTTGGCGGGTCAAAATAACGCTCAACCTGCAATGTGATTTTATGCGTAGGGGCGAAAAATCTTTCGCCCTTTACCGATCTGATGTAGGGGCGAATTTATTCGCCAATGATATGATTAGGCGAATAAATTCGCCCCTACAATTCATAAACTTGTTACAGTTAAAGCTCTTTGTGTAACTAGCCTAAAACCATGTTAACGGACAATGACGACAGCGACGAAAACCTAATGCTGGCCTATCAAACAGGTAATCAGCAAGCATTTGCACGGCTTTATCAGCGTTATCGTCAGACCTTGTTTGCTTATTTGGTGAAAACCTTAGGCCAAAAAAGCCAAGCGGAAGAAGTGTATCAAGAAATATGGTTGTCATTGATTCGTCAACGTGAGCGTTATACCGTCAGCGCAAGTTTTAGAACTTACATCTTTTGCATTGCCCATTCACGCGTACTAGATTTTTATCGGCAACAAGGAAAGTTAGCCGCGAATGATTCACTCGACGAAGATTTTGAGATGGCTGCCTGCGCTTATTATGAACCGCATTCACAACTGGAAGAGCAGCGTTTGTTAGAGCGTCTCCAATTCTGCTTAACACAATTACCCGATGAACAACGCGCGGTGATGGTGTTAAAACTGGAGTCGGAATTAACCTTACAAAGCATTGCCGAGCAATTAAACGTGGCTTTTGAAGCCTTAAAAAGTCGCTTTCGTTATGCACAAAAGAAGTTGCAACAGTGTTTGGGGGTGGAGATATGAATAATCAAGATGCCTTAGACCCACGACTGCAACAACTGTATCGTCAGTTGCCCAAAGAACAGCCTAGCCCTGAATTAGATGAAAAAATTCTCGCTGCGGCAGGCGTTGGAACTAAAAAACGTTTATCTTGGTATGTGCCTTTTTCCATGGCCGCCAGTGTGGTGATGGTCAGTTCATTTGTGTTGTATTTGGCGAAGCAGCCAGAAACACTAGAACAAGCAACGGCTGTTATTCCATTACAAAAGCAAGTTGCTGAACAAAAAATGGCAGCATCCACGCCAATGAGTGAAGCTGTTATTGACCAACGTGAGAATGTTTCAGCAGCAAAATCAGGGGGTGGGGGTGGCTATGTATTGCCTGAATCCGCAAAACCTTCAGCACCAAATATTAAAGCAAAATCAAACTCATTGATGACGATGGATGATCAATCACTTCAGTCATTAAAAGACATTAAGGTCGAGGCAGATCAAAATCGTGTTGCCAATGAGTCAGTAGCAATAAAAGAAGAAGTAGCCAACGTGGCTTCGTCACCGCAACCTGTTATTGCCAAACAAGACCATCTTGATGGTCAAGCAAGCGATAATTTACCCTCAATTAATCAATCAGTTATTGCTAATAGGGTCATGCAAGAGCAACGATCTTTAGCGACAGCACAAAGGTCAGAGAGCGTAGGCGCCGTGGCCAAAATGCAAGCAGAAAAAAAAGTCATGGCAGAGCATCATGAAGAAAAAGCTAAGCTGGCCGTCATGAAACCCACTGCGTTTACCATTGAAGGTGTTGGCTTGGGAATGAGTGGCGAGCAGTTACAAGCGCAGGGTTTTAGTTGCGAGATGAATACCTGTTCTCTGACGTTAAGCCATCCTCAACAGGTGAGCTATTGGGGGGTTGCAAGTCAAAATGCACAAATTAATGCGGTATTAAGCAATAATATCGTGATGATGTTGAGTCTGACACAAAAAACAATGAGTGTTGAGACCGTGCAAGAATCGTTAGTACATGTTGGTGTGGCGAGCCAAAAAGTATGTACTCATGGTAAAGGTGAGTGGGTGTTGAGTCGTCAATTAGAAACAGCGATCATTCAGCTAAGTGCTATGGGGGATGGAGTGGTATTGACGATTTGTTCAATATAACTCTCATCTAACAAATTTATTTTTATGAAGTTGAAAAGAGGTTAAACCATGAGCAACGAATTACAAGTGACCGATATTGCAATAGGTGAAGGCAAAGCGACCGTGAAAGGCGCACTGATTACTGCCCACTATACAGGTTGGTTGGAGGATGGAACGAAGTTTGATTCCTCCCACGATAGAGGACAGCCTTTTCAATGTGTCATCGGTACAGGGCGCGTGATTAAAGGCTGGGATCAAGGTTTAATCGGCATGAAAGTTGGCGGTAAACGTAAACTCTTTGTTCCCGCACATTTAGCCTATGGCGAACGACAAATGGGTGCAGTGATCAAACCCAACTCAAACCTCATTTTTGAAATAGAGTTATTGGAAGTGCTGACACGGGATGAGTAATCAACACATTGCCATTATTGGAGCAGGTACGGCAGGACTAGCCGCCGCGATTGTGTTAGCGCGTCAAGGTCATCACATCTCCATTTTTGAGCATGTTGAAGAGCTTGCACCTGTTGGTGCAGGTTTATTGCTGCAACCTGCGGGCTTGGCCGTGTTTGCACATTTAGGTGTGTTAGAACACGCCTTACTATTGGGCGCAAAAGTGACAGGTTTAGAAGGCCAGTTGGCAAATGGTCAATTATTGGTGAATAGCCATTATCATCAAGCGGGTGAGGGCTTGTATGGTTTAGGCATTCACCGCGCTACATTATGTCATGTCTTGGTTGAAGCACTAAAAGCCGAGCCTTTATGTCAGCAAGTGACATGGCGGATGGGTGTAGAGGTAGAAAAAATAGAAGATTGTGGCGCAGAAGTTCGACTGTACGGCCATGATACATCAGGCCAATGTGATGCCGTGTTTGATTTAATCATTGTCGCCAATGGTGCGCGCAGCCAGTTGCGCCCTGTCGATTGGGTTGTGCTTGATCGGCCTTATCCTTGGGGGGCGGCATGGACGATTGTGCCTGAATGTTTAACCTTAGATCAGCAAATTTTGCATCAGTTTTATCATAGCTCTTCCGTGATGATGGGGATTTTACCAACAGGTGCAATTCCACATGCGCCACAACAACGGCTGTCGAGTAT
>JAHFQF010000053.1 GCA_023266435.1 Legionellales bacterium
TTTCCACATCTGAAGCCTATTAGCTAAAGAGATATACTCTTCTCGATTTGATTTACGGCGTTGTTGTCATCCTCAGCCGCGCATAGCGGGCCGGCACAGAGACCGGCCCCTACTTTTATGTGCCGTTCTGGTTGCTTGCGACTCGACGCCTAGCCTAAAATCAAATTGCTTAGGGTATATACCCAAGATACTTCGAAATGCATGTTTCTAGCTGCCCGAGTTTACCCAGCTGAAGCCTTCTTCGCCTCGCAATAGTGTTGACTATTCCTCGGCTCAGAAGACTACATCCGACTAAACTCGCTTTGCTATAAACTACGCATTTTGAAGGATCTTGGGTATATTTACTCGAATCTGCTAAAAACCCATTTGATTCAATATAGTTATTCAATTAGCTACTTAATTCCGGTATAATCCTGGCAATAGTCTATTTTTAGCCAGTCTTGCAATACTTCGGAGTTGTTATGCCTTACCCAGACATAAATTGTTATCTTTCAAACTCACGTTTTGGTGATTTTAGCGAACTCTTAGAGGCGTCTCAGGAAGATCTCACCAGGCTCAATGAGCTGTTAAATAATGACGTGGAAATTCGTGGTACGGCTTGGGAGGGTGCAAACTTTCAGAAGGTTACCGAGCAATATCAAGCTTTGACTGCTGCAATGAACCAGTCTCCACTCATGCAGTCTATCTCAAAAGAAATAACCAGCTACCTATTTGTAGCCAGTTTTGATGATACTCATTCAGCATTACCGGAACAAGCCTTAGATTTTTTTATTAAAAACAAAAAAATTATTCTCAGTGCAGGTTGGCCAGGGCATGCGGTCTTAATGGAGTTGATCGACACGGGTAAGTCTATTCAAATCTTAGTCTATAATTCTGGCGAAGGGATTAATGCACATGGTAATCCTAAGTCGGTAGCCAACAAAACCAAATATCCTCCCGTCTATGCATTAACGGTAAATGCAACTCTCAGTAGTATAAAACCTAAAGATTTACAAAAAGTGATTGATGAGCATGCCGATTATCCTCTACGGAAATATAAAAGATTTCGATGGAGAGATTGGCGGGAGTATACTCCAAAAGCCATTTTGTTTAGAAAAAAATGCTTGGCGTATTGTAGGCTAAAACATTTTTTTAAAATGGTTTTTGATAGGAAATCAGGCGCTAGCTACTCAGATCCGGGAAAATATTATGCGGATTTAAATAACTTTTTTAAAGAAAAAAACTTGGGTATTTCATTGCCCACCACAAAGAGAATGAGCCTGTCTGGTCTGGATTTGCATGCCACGCCACATCGTTCTGGTGGTTGCAGCATTAAAGTATGGTTTTCCGCATTTCAACGTTTTAGAGCAGCATTAGATAAACTACCTCCTAGAAAAAGGAAACGTTATTACCATGCAGAAACCAACTTGGCAGGTACTGAAGACTATGCCGTTACGCGATTAAAGACTAAGTGTGTCGTCGCTTTTCTTGCAATCAAAAAACAGCATGATTCTCAAGTCAGTATCGCTTTGGGCGATGCGCAAGATAATCATAAAATTATTCAAAATTTATTGGATGCGATTCGTAAATTATCTCCGGCTCAAGCCGCACAATTTATTAAAGAAAAGACATTATTAGATGAACTAAATCATTGGTTGGTTGCAGATGTCTTGCCTGCATTGAGGGTTGATTTAACCAGTCAACCCAAGCAGCTTGTGGTCGCTGAGCCACCGCTTGGGAATTATGCCAGAGGCAATATTTTAAGGATTGAGACATCATCTTCATGCCGCACACCAGGACATAGGATGTTTGCGCTTTCTGGCGAGGCTATTCAGTTAGCAGAGATTGCAAGATGGGATTTTAAGTCTTTAGAGCAGTATCGATATTTTGCTCAATTTTTGCGAGATGGATTTGGGGGTGGTTATCTATTTAAGAAGCATCCATTGCTGCTTGATCAGGCTATTCAGCATTATGCAGCCACAACGGCCTATGAGGCGCCAGCAGCGGTGGACTCTTTAAGCAAGGTCTCTGAATGGATTGCATATCAGTTTGAGATTATCAATACAGTTATAAAAATTCAAGAAAGTGACAAATTTGAGTCTAACACTTCAGTGCAATGCGCTTTAATCGCCGAAAAAATATATTTAAGTATATTTCGAACACTACAGAAGCATTGCGACGAAAAGCACTTCGATGTGTCTAAGCTTTTCAACCTGGAGAGATTTAATCTTGAAAATTATGCCGGATTTTTAGGCACGCCAGAGCTGAAGGTTCTTGCGAGAAATAATGAAAAAGTCAGAGGTCAGAAAATTGATTATTGTTTCAATCCTCCTCGGCAAGATTGGACCCATAGTGAAACACTTACTTGGGTGTTGGATTTTTCGAAAAGCATGGGTTGTGATTTGTTAGAGTTATTTTCTGCTTATTGTCGAGATCAAAAAATCACCGTTAAATTCAATAGACCCGATGGATGGGGGGGGGCGTAGCTGGACAGAAAGAGAAAGAGTGCTGGCAAAAGCAGCATTTTCTTTTTATAAGATTCAAACTGCTCAAGTCGCTTTTAAAGAGTTTTGTAAGAGAAAAAAGATTGACTTTGATAAGTTGCAAGGTGCAATGTCGGCATTAAATATCTTTGCAAATGGGAAAATGCACTCTTTCCAGTCAGAGTGCGCTCATCAGGAAAACGCTAATCAGGTTGTTTTTACACGAAGGCCTTTTTCTTTTCCAGGTCACATGGAATTACAATCTATCGATGCAACACAACCGTTAGAGCATAAGTTCAGCTATTTTTATAAAAAAAACAGTGAGCCTAAACTCTTAAAAGAGTTGCGGAAATTCCAGGGTAAAACGGCGGCTGATTTGGATTTTGAGTCTGGGGATTTACATCAAACAGCATCATTTTGCCATCTGACAGAAAGAGAGTTGTCTCTATTAAAACAATTAAAACGTGCATACCGTAGTCCTGCTTTACGATGGTCAGAAGGGTTGCAGGTAATGGAGCAATTGTTACCTCTGTTAGACAACTTATCGCCTGATTTTATGCGTATGGCGCTGTCAGTGATCGGCTCTGATCACATGGATTCTGCGGAAGCGTCTTCTGCAGTAATGACGGCACGTCAGACAGCACTATTGAGTTTATTGGAAAAATCAGAACGCCATCTTTCTGAACCAGAATTACATCCAGCATATTTTAGTTACGCTGCATTATTACAGATTTTTTTAATTCACAGTGGTGCTTCAAAAGACGTAAGTTGGTGTCAAGTAAAATTAAGCAAATATCAAAACGCTGTACGGGAAGCGATTCAGCATGCAGATAAATTTTCTGCAACCTTAGTCAAAAGTGCAAGTGCCTATCAGTTGTTAGACATTTATAGACGCTTAGTGATTAATCAAGACGAAACGAGATTTTCGGAAGATTACACTTTTTTCATTCAACATTTGCCTAAAAATATATTTAGTGATCAGGCTGAAATTGGAAGATATGTGCATCCTGACTTAAATCAAATTCTGCTCGCATTGCAAAAATATTGGATGAAAAAATGGAATGACCCTGCTGTGCGCACTAAGATGGAAGCCGTCATTAAAAGTGAGAAACAGATAGTTGCATTCACTCCAGATTGTATTACTGAGCGTGAGTGTTTGACCTCTCAACCAGTGTCTTTCGATCCTTGGGAAAATAAAACTCAAGCAAGGAACCCAGTAGAGTGTCCTATTTCTTCAGACTTATTTT
Organism: Legionellales bacterium; assembly: GCA_023266435.1. Taxonomy (GTDB): domain Bacteria; phylum Pseudomonadota; class Gammaproteobacteria; order Berkiellales; family Berkiellaceae; genus JAHFQF01. The sequence continues at coordinate 3,710 of JAHFQF010000053.1, forward strand.
CCTCAAGATACGGGAATTATTTTAAAAAGCATCGGATTTTGAATGTTCTGTCGGATGATGAGAATTATTATTTTACAAAAGACTCTTTTAGTTTTGAGCTGGAAAAGTCAAATGGCAAAAACTGTGTTTTGCATTATGCCGGCAAGGATTATCACAATGTCGCACATAGTAAGGAAAGCTCAACAACTAATTTCTCTGATACTTATTTGTATGATGACAGATACTTAAGCTTTTTGAGTCAGGACAATCATTGTTTAGTGCTGGACAGGCAAACTTTAGAAATTGTTTATCAGGCGAATCTAGTCTCATCTCACAAGCTTACCAAAGTTGAAAAACCTACATTGACCGATTTTAAGTATTGTACGGCATTTCAAAAACAACCAGGCGCTTTTGAAAGCTATGTGCCATTGAGCTTTTATTCTAAAAGGCCACGTTGGTTATCATTTGCTGATCCTAACTATGTCGAAGTAGCTTTAGAGTCTAATCAGGGTAAGCGTTTTGATTGTTTACAAAGTGGCTTGCAAATTGAATATCAAGCCGGTCGTTGGGTTTGTTTGCAAAAACCAGGGCTGTATTGCCGAGATGTGCCATTGACCTTTAAAACAGCAGGGCTGAATGGATACTTGCCTTTGGTATCAGAGGACGGCACTTTAAAGAAAGTATTGGTGCCACGTACTCCTGTGATACGGGTAGGTGGGGAATTTACTCAACAACTGAGCGCACAGAATAGTACTCCTAATAAAAGTGGCTATGACAGCGTAGAGATGTCCACTTTTGATTATGAAAGCGGATTATTACAAGGTAATACAATTCAAGACAAGCTGCATGCCTTTTATCTTTATAGTATCTATGGCACGGATTATGAGCAAAGTGCAGCTTTTCAGCAAATATTAGAAGGCGGATCGTTAGATTTAGATGACCCAACAATTCAGTACTTATTGTTTTTGATCTTTTTTGGTACACCTTGCTCAATTAAAGAGCACGATGAGCCTACGCAGGTTTTGAATCCACATTTGGCTACTTTGCGTTTGCGTTTGTTGTTGCGCGTTTTTGCTAAAACCATGTATGCTCAGGCAGAGTTTAATCTGGAAGCGTTATTATCCAGTGATAAAGTAGATGAAATTACCAAAAAATCCATTAAAAAAACTTTTAGTTTGCCGCAGTTAACCGTAGAGCTGTCTGGCTTAACTGCCTATTATTATAATACTGAGCGTAATTTACCGCATGACAAACGCCTCACCGATGCTGAAAAAAATACTTTGGGCCGCTTAACTAATAAGCCATATCTGAAACAGTACCCCTATGCTCAATTAGGTGCAAGAACACCCGGGCAGAAAGTTACTGGAGACAGTGAGTGTCTTAAAGACAATCCGGATGGACAGGTTTTTGGGCATTTTGCTGCGTTACTGAGTCTAGATCGCCCTGATGCGCCGCTGCCAGCGGCAGCAACTCCTGTTGATTTGACTGCTGAGAATACTTTCTTAGCAACGATGAAAGAATCCAATGCGTTAGTGACACAGCAACAAAAAAATACAGAGGTTTTATTAAAGCGTTTGAATTCAGATCCTAACTGTGTATCAGAAATTCAAGCGCGTGCCGCAGGGTTGATGAGTACTTATGATCGTGATTTGCAAGCACTGGAGTCTGAGGTTTATCGTGCTTGGTGTGATTTACAGCGAGCATTAGGTCGCACAGTTAGTGAGCAACCAGTTGGGGAATATAGAGAAAACCCCAGTTTTGATATTCAAGAGTGTATACGATCGCTATTCTGGGGAGAGTTGCAGTCCATTAACACTACAGACAGTCGAGCAAAAGAGCAGGCTAGCGTATTACAGAAGCAACTCACACAGTATTTGTTAAAATCCATACTGTCTAAGCGTTTTCAACGTATTCAAGAATTGTGTAAGAAGTCCCATGCCCAGACAGAAAGCGAAGCAGAGCGTAGTCATAATCAAGGTATTCTACGCCAGATTGCAAAGGTGTTACTGGAAAAACAACTGCCACAAAGTGTGATTGATTTGCGATTCTTAGTGCTTTCACACGTATTAGGGTTTTGTCTTACAGAGCGACAGCTCTTGGCAGTCCAAGATGCTTTAGAAACTGGAGATTATAGCCAGATTTTAGAAGCTGAGATGGGTTTTGGTAAATCAGAGGTCATTTTAACTTCCATTGCTTTGATGAAAGGTAATAAACTACCTGTTTTGGTTTTACCAAAGCAATTAATGGGTTTAACTGAAAATGCGATTGCTAAAACAGCCGGATATTTTAGCTACACTTTTAATCGCATTGAGTATCAGCGAGAGCAAGGTAGAAACGAACAATACTTTGCTTTCTTGTTGAAAACCTTAGAGTCTGCGCAATTAGAAAATCAAATCATTGTTGCCGATCAGGCGTCTTTAGAGGCCTTAAAGCTCAGTTATGTTGAGAAGTGTAACGATCCAAACAGTGATGAAGCGTCTATTAGAAATCTGGCCAAAATTTTGCAATATTTCCAAGATAAAGTGCAGGTGAATCAAGATGAGTTTCATGAGCAAACACTGGAGAAGCAATTTAATTATGCAGAAGGGGAAAAGGTTAATATTCCAGTAGAGATTCAAGCAACCATTTTTCAGACTTATGAAATGATGAGGCTGTCGCCAGCTTTGTTGCGCTATTTACAAGATCCTAATTTACTGGTTTCACCAATGAATCAAAAGGCATTTAAACAAGAATTAAAGCGGTGTTATTTTGAGGATCCTTCATCGCCTTTAGTGGCTTTGAATTTGTTGGCGCATCAAAAGCATGCTTTACTGCAATGGTTTGATGATGAAATCGACATGCCAGACTTTGTGAGCGAGTCTTATGTGTTGCATACTTGTAAATATTTCTTTAGCCATGTGGCTGTGAATGTTTTGAAAAAGAAAGCCAATGAAAATTTTGGTAGAAATCCTTTGCTAGGATCGCGCATGAGCTCTATGGTCCCAATTCCGTATATCTTTAACGAAGTACCGGCGTTGGGATCTGAATTTGCAAATCCTATACAGCTCACATCGCTCACAACGCAGCTTGCTTTATTAAATCCTATTCCCCGGGATATATTTAAGGCGTATTTTGTAGAAAAGCAGAGTTATTACAAAACGTTACGTATTAAAGGGAAATTACAATCCGAGATTGAGTCTGATCCGCAGCTAAAGATTTTATTTGAGATTGGATTGGGTGAGGCACTGAAAAAAAATATGCGCCATGAAGATTGTTGGCAGGCTATCTATGAAGGGTATCGCAATAATTTTGATCTGAAAAAACTGCTCTTAAAAGAAGAGATCTTGCCGAGCATTCAAATTCATAACCAATATTTGAATGATACGCATCAAGATTTTGTCGCGCAAGTACATCATTATCATGGTGTCTCTGGTACGCCACCTAAAGTAATTTTGCCCATGAAGTCAAAAATCAATCCCAATATTTCTAAAGGGGTGTTTTTGCGCGTCGCGCAATTGTTAGTCAGAAAGGATGCGCCAGTGTACTGTGCGCCAACTGAGCGTCTGACTTTGGATAATTATTTTAAGGAAACGAAAGAGGCGGTGGCTGATAAGCTGGATCGATTCCGTGTGATTTTTGACTTGGATAATGATTTTCAGGGAAGCAGCCCGTATAAGGTCGCAAAACATATCCATCAATGGTTAAATCAATCCAAAGAGGCTGCGTTAAGTAATGTTAAAGTCGTTGTTTTCTTTGAAAAAGACAAAGCTTACTATATTTCTGTCAAAGACAAAAAGGCGACTAAGCATCTTATTCAAGACATTAAATCAATTGATAAAGAATTGAATTTAAACAACATGAATGAAGCCTTTGTTTATTTTGATCAATCTCACTGTGTGGGGGTCAATATGCAATTAGACTCGAATGTCTTTGCTTTGGCCAACACAGGGCCACGCGTACCTGTCTCGCTGTATCAACAGATGATTTATCGGTTGCGAGAGTTAGAAGGCGAGCAGACAGTCACGACTGTGATCGACAGGACTAAGCAGCAGATCATCCAAGCGACACAGGTTCCTCCCGAGTGGCAAGCAGAGGCATGTTTTCATCACGCGAATCATGAGTTGGTACAGTTACTGTCCCACTCTTATCAATTGATGATGAAATCAGAGCATCATGGAGCACCCATTGCTGCACAACAATCATTACATGCGATTTTGCGTAATGCGATTTTGAAAAAATCTTATGCATCTTCTAATCCAAGAGCAGTCATGCAAGCACATAAGGCGTTATTTTATGTGGATGTGGATTTCATGGAGTTGCTCAAACAAGGCTCTGCACTGAGAAAACCAATTCCTAAGCAAGATTTTTATGATGGTTTACGGCGAAAATATTTGCCTTTATTAAAAAGTCATACTGAGTATACAGATGTAGAGATTGATGCTCTTTTGAAAACTATTCGTGATCAGTATGAGCCAAACAGCGAAGACAGTATTTTAGGTAATGAGCAGACCATGGATGCTACTGCTCAGGCACAACAGCAGGTTGAACAAAATGCACAACAACAAGCGCAAATTGAGCAAATGCATCAGCAACAAATGAGTTTTGGATTACAACAAGCCAATGCGTATGCAAAAGATTATTTTAAGCATTTAAAACGCTGGATGTGGTTATTTAAATTATCCGTTAGTCATTGGATTGGGGATGGATTTTTTAGCCTAGAAAAAGCCTTTAGTCGTTTTAAATGCGATCCGAACATACTGGTCACGTCGAATCATTGGAGTTGGTTATCCTCCTTAGAAAACAGCTTTAAGAAAAGCATACTTTTTCTCAAAACGATGTATCTGAAAGGAAAAGAAGCAAAAGCTCACTGGATTATTTTAGTGAATGTAGGGTTGCTGTTTTTAGAGCTGTTGCCAGCTGGCCCTGTGATTGCTGGGATTGTTACATTGGTTGCGTTTTTTTTAGCAATCATTGTCATCCCCGTGATTGCTGCCTTAGTGAGCGGTGGAGTATTTTCTTCCTTATTCTCAGCGGCAATAGGCAACAGCTATCAGCAAAAAGATCACAATAAGCCTTTTTCTGTCGTGCTGGTGATTCGCCAGCATGGCAAGTTATATAGCATTGTCTGTACCATCGAGGATGTGCAGTATTTCATGCAAACAGCTAAACAATGTAACATGCCTTTTATGTTATATAGTGTGGCCAATAAAAATGTGATCGAAAGCAATGATCCAGCGCTATGTCAGCTATTGCAAGCGGCTCCAACTGAAGCGCAATTGGCTTCTGAGGATTATCGCCATCTACAGGGTATGCGTCAGCAACTGCGTTATTTAAATGGAGATCTCTTGGCTTTGGTAGAGGATGAGCCACATTGGTTTTTTGCAAATCCTAATGACCCTAAAGAAATGGAACGTGTTTGGTCATGTTATGAGTCAGAAATTAAGCCTTACCACGCAGGGCAGCATGTGGTTACCAAAGAGCAGTTTGACGCGCAGATTAAGACTCGGATTAATTGCACGCCGAAATCTTACTATGAGCAGTCTAACCCAGGATTCATTAAGCGAGCTTGGATTGGCTGTAAAAGGTATGTAGGGCAAGGCATTCGATGGTTAGGCAAAAAAATCCTGCAGGCGTTGTCGTTGATAGGGCGTTTAATCCATCGCAAAACAAAGCCGATGGTAGCGGCAATTCAGGGCTTTGTGACACCTTCGACAAGAGCCGATCGTTATGATAATCTCCCTGCTTATATTCGGCAGCAAGTGCCAGAGGTAGGGCCACTACATACTATGTTGAGCCACCATGCTCCAGAAAAACCAACTGATATGCAGCAGGCAAGCGCAGAAGAACGTTTGGTTGCGAGTATACCCAAGATGCTTCAAAATGCGTAGTTTATAGCAAAGCGGATTTAGCCAGGTGAGGTTTTCCGAACTAAGGAATAGTCGATCCTATTGCGAGGTGAGGCAGGCTGCAGAGGGTTAAATTCGAGCAGCTAGAAACAGGTATTTTGGAGTATCTCGGGTATATACCCATATGTGCCGTTCTGGTTGCTCACGGCTCACAGCCTAGTCTAAAAGCAAATGAATTTGAGTGTATAATCATTGACAACGAGTCTGAAAGAAAGTAAATTAACTAATATAGATCATTTAGGATGTGACGCATGTCCCATAGTATTAAAAAATCAGGAATTGAACATCAGTATGGCTTAGAGCAGCTTGGCAATACCTGCTACATGAATACGGCCATTCAAACGCTGTTGGCTTACCCTGACTTACCAACCATTGTCTCAGCCAGACGACAGGCGCTACAGTTGCTGCCGTTTGATGCGCTTGAGGGAGATGATCTGCAAGCCGCTGCTTTATGTGAATTATTGGTCTTACTGTCAGCAAAACAGCGTGGGGAGGTCATCAGTGGTACTGCCTTAGCCGATGCGTGGGAAATTTTTCTTGAATATATTCGTGCGAGAGTTGTAGATAATAGCTTGTTAGGCTCACGACAAGAGGATAGCAGTTTTGCATTAAACCTTTTTCTTGAGCTATTAAGAGCACGTGCGCCAATCCAACAGAAAATTACAAAAACATTTGCAAAGGTAACGATAGGCAGTCAGACGTATCCTGAGCGGACATTGCCATCAGAGACATTGCCCTGTTTTGTCTTAAAGTGGCCAGCCGGAACTTTGTTGAACTCATTATTTGAAGAGTCGTCTGTTGAGATATTAGATGCTACACATCCTGACTTTTATAGTCGCGGCCAGGAGCCTGAATATACGTCCTGTAAAGAAAAGACCAACGTTTTATTTTCAGAAGGCGTTCCCAGTGCTTTTTCGATTTTACCCGATCATGTGGTTAAAAAAGGAGCCGTTCACTCTTTCTCTCCGACAGAATGCCAGTATGCGATTCCTGCGGAATTAGAGCTGACTATTAATAATCAAAAGCACACCTATGTGTTGGCAAGTTTTGGTCAAAAAATAGGATCTGCTCGCGGTGGTCATTATATTGCTTACCGACGTGAAAATGATAAGTGGTATGAGTTAAATGATGGTCGCGTCAGTCAGCAAGGCACTCAAGCGCTAGATTCTATGACAATGCCAACCAGTATTCAGAATGCTTTGGCCAGCAACGGCGGTCATTGTGCTCGACAACTTGTATATGTTGAAAAAACAAGGTTTGCCGCACAGTATGTAGCACAGCCTGTGGTGCAACCAGAGCCGCCAGTAGTAGCTCAGCCAGCCTCTACCGCCAAAGAGGACACAGAGAAGGCCGCGGAAAATGAGTTGCAGGAAAAATTATCAACCGCACTAGCGCATTCAAAGCAAGATCAGCAATCATTGCTTGCTCTACAAGTCAAAGAACAAGCTGATTTAGACATGGCATTATCTGTGTCTAATAATACAGATGCGAATGTAGTAAAAAAAGACGGAGATATTTGGCCGGAACATCTTAAAGAAATTATTGAAAAAGGCGGTAAGACATTACGACTGCCGTTACTCGCAGAAGGTGAAAAGACTGCTGAGCTTGGGTTGGATTTAAGTAATGTTCGAAATTGGCATATCTTGGTAGGATTGCTGAACCACTATCCAAAAATATCTGCTGTAAAGATTCAATATGCAGATATCCATGCAGACACTCAAAAAAATATTGAGGCATTTAATCGGTTTCTATTAGCGGCATTAAAAAATCGCAAAGGTAAGGTTACTGTAGAGATTGAGCCACTGGACTCAAGCAAAAAAGATGAACTAGGTTATTACACAACGCGGACTTATGGTCGAAAATCTTATAATGCCAAGCGCTTGATTTGGCGTGGTGTATTAATCGCTGCTGTAGCAGCGGGTATTGGGGTGCTTTCAGCAGTCAGCATGGGTGGTGGACTGGGTATTTTAGCTGGTGTGTTACTGGCAGTTGGTATAGATAAATTTTGGCAACATCGTAATCGAAAATTTAAAGCCAGAACTTTATTAGAAATTAAAAAATTATCTGTGAATAATAATGTGGACGCAATCGATCATGCACTTGCGGTCAATAAAGCACATCCGGCACCTCGTAAGCTATCTAAAGAAGGTATGGCGGGCTTTGACGAGGCAGTGCACCGTTGGCCAGTGAAATACTGGGCGAGATTTTGGGCCAGTCCTAAAGGTCCTCGCGCCGAAGGGCATGCGTTAAAAGACCTCGGGGTCACAGCTGAAAAAGCACCAGAACCCCCCGCTAGGCCGCGTTTGACTGATAAGTAATTAGCGGGCTGGATAATTAATTGCCTGCAACAGTGCCGCAAATTGATGCGAGTCCGGATCATTGAGAGGCATGGTACTGATGTTTTTTTGCAACAGTGTTTCGCCTGCTGTGCCTCTTAAAACCTGGATGATTTGTTTCGCTCTGGCAATATCCGCTTGAGAGCGTGCATTAAGTCTTAAAGCCAGGATGGGCATCAGCACGGTGGCAATCGCTCTTTGTCGATGCACATCCGCCTCTAAATAAGTCTGACAACAAATGTCTAAAGCGATGTCCTTATCCCACTCCTGCCAATTTTTGTAAAATAACAAGCTTTGTGTGCGCATCGAGTCAATCATGCCTTCATTTGGGTTTTGTTGAAAGAGCAGCATGAATAAACTCGCCAGAATACTGGCCTCAGTATTGGCCCAAGAGCAGTTGCCTACAATTTGAGAGCGCGTAGGCAGCGCTGCAATGTGACCTAGTTGCAGGTGTTTATAAATCTCAAAGTG
>JAHFQF010000054.1:0-6552 GCA_023266435.1 Legionellales bacterium
GAAGCTTGCCTGAATGGCCTCAGCAATGCGTCGGGCTGCTTCTAAAGTAGTTTCAGAGCTATTTTGAGTAGACTGATAGAGACAGGTTATAAAGTCTAGATTTTGTAAGGGTGGTACCCGTGCGGCAAGCTCGGTTGCTCCTAATTGCTTGATCGCCAACTCCCGCGTTAACCACACTAACAGCACACACGCAGCAGAATCCATCCCCCCGCTGAGATTCACCACAAATCCGCTGGTTTTTGTTTTTCTTAGTAAATCAAATAATCCTAACGCAATCGCTCGGCTACATTCTTCAAAAATCAAATGCGGCCCCTGCTCCCACTCAGCAGATAAGCAATGTTGGCCCGGTGCAGTAATCGCACGCCAGGGCATGTCTGCTGTGATACAGCTACCCAGAGTATATTTCGCGGGTGGCTCGGTGTGCAGATCAAAAGCAATATCTTGCCAAGACAGCTCAAACGCTGCAAAGGAAAATCTAGGGCCTGCTTGAATAGTACCAGCATGGCCAATCATCAAATCTCCATCGTAAATTAAACGACCCTCTGTGTTACCCAATTGATTACAGTATACGTAGGTAATGGGATAGTTATCGACAATTGCATGAATGAGTGCTTTGCGTTTTTTAAGTTTACCAAGCGCAAAATGACTGGCGGAGGGATTAAGAATTAACTGAATACCGGGTTGAATAAAATCCAAAGCCTTACGCTGTAAGACCCAGGCATCTTCACAGATTTCAAGGCCGATTTTTAGCCCGCCGATTTGAAATGCGATGTCACCGATGGGTAATTGCCAACGACCTATTTGCTGCGTTTTGACTAAATTTTTAGTCCACGGCGTAAACCACCGCGCCTCATAGTGCACCCCTTGATTGGCCAAGTACTGTTTACACACAATACCAACGGGCTGCTCATTAACCACCAACATCACTCCGTTGTAGCAGCGCGAGCCTACCCAGACAGGTAGACCAAAGGTAACTACTTTATTTTTAGTGAATGGCAGTAGGTGTTCAAGCAGCGCTATGGCTTTCTCAGCCAGTGATTTCCAATAAAAGCCATCTTGGCAATCATAGCCGGTCAAACAGAGCTCTGGCAGGCAAACAAGTTGCACGCCTTGCTGCTCTGCAGCCAATAATGCTGCTTGTAATACTTGGCGATTACCTTCCCAATCAAAAGGCGTCAAGTTACAACTGGCACCGCCGATCCGCAAATAAGACATAGTCACTTGCCCTAGTGTAAGCTTATAGATAAGTCATCATACCAAGTCGCACAAACATTGCCAAACTCTGTTGCACGTCTATATTTGTGATACTTAACTAAAAAATAGGGGCAACATCCCCTTGAGCGGAGTTTGCTCCTATGTCAGCAGAAAATCCTCAGATTGAGCGGCACCGACACTATTTAAAAACCCCAGGTGTCCGCCAACAAATTTTTGCACAATTTGCGCCTGTCTTTTGCTTTCACTCACAAGAGCAACACTTTCCAACTCACCCTGATGATTTTGTTCAAAATGTAATAGAGGTCAAACATGCCGAATACACAAAACGTGAGGCACAAAATCTTCTGACACCAGAGGAATTCAATGAATTTGACATTATTAAAAAATATTTCTGGAAAGATGAGGCATTTAATCCTCAGTATAAAGACAATGAAGGGAAAGCAGATTTCAAAGCGATGATGGGCATTGAACCTAAAGGAAAATCTAAATTTTTAGTATTTGATGAAAAGAAATACGGTTATCGAGTAGGTGAAAAAATTCAGGTTGCTGGCGTATACCCTCCGGATCATCCACGATATGATAGTACTCAAGCAGCAGCCCCGATTGCAGCCTCGATCATGCCTACTGAGGAAGGCTTTTACTTGAGTTTTGAGTATACCTATGCACTCAATAATGCCATTAAAGGCACACGTTGGTTACGTGATCTCCTGCCTTCAAAGTGGGCAGATAAATTAGATAACTGTGGCTTACATTATGGCGACTGCGAAGGCATTGGCATGTATATCAAAGTCGATGATCAAGGCGTTGCGAGCCTAAAATCTATTCAAACTTTTGCACATGGTAGGGATGGTGCCAGAGAAGTGCCTGTGGCACAGTGTACTTATAGAGATCATCGACCTTGTATTTATGTGGGACTCGGAGGTCACCCTTCTTACACAGATAACTTTGTCGGTAGAAATCGATTTGTAGATGTGGTCGGAGATACTTATCATATTACACCCACCCTATTCAATGATATTAGCTTTGATAAATTGGCTGAAAAATCAGACGATATGTTCCCTGCTTGGTGTACCTTTCCAAGACTAGCAGATAGTAACCCAATGGCTTTTTCAAGAACCTCTTGCCCAAAAGATGCAGCAGATCTCATAGAGCAATCTAAAGAATGGCATCGTTACAAGCCTGTTCTTTTTTTGACACGAGCCTGGCATTGGCTAAGAAAGAAGATCCAAGAGAAACTATTAGGCCGCGTTGCAGAGCCTCCAATCCCTCCTCAGCTCGAACTCGTGAAACAGAGTACTGCTGTTGCTACTATAACTAGCCCAGGCAGTCAACCACTGACGCCGAGTGCAGATAGAAGCACTATCGAGAGGCCAGTAGTACCGACAACCTCTACTTTACCAGCAAATCCTGATGACGCTTTGCTGCAGTCTTCGAAACCAAAGCTTGATTCATAAGACTCGATCTCAACCTGCTTTAAACCTGGGTTGTGAGACCAATGCTAGGACTCTGTGGTCTATTTAATTTAGGCAGCACATTCTCCTTAAATTTCGTAGCGAGCTCAATATATTGAGCCACTTTATCATTCTCTTTAGCAGACTGATGCAAAAATCCGTACAATATTGAGAATGTACCAGTATTCTGTTTGAGAGGCGTCCCAAGGTTACGCTGATGTTTCGTTAATGCTTGAATCAGACGATCCCATTGAGCTGATGGATCATCCGATACGTGGATAGGCGTTTCCTTTAAAACCTCGGCTAAACCAGGCATGGAGTGCAGCAATTCTTGCTCAAATTTTTTATATAGCATACTATCCTCAATCGCCGGCATACCAGCAGGATTCATTTCTGATAATTTAGCAATGACAGGCAATGCTTTCACTGCTGAACAATGCTCACACAAATGCGTTACAAAGGCTTGCTGCTTGCTGTCAATCTCAGCCAACTCATTTGGTTGGCCTCCTAATTTTTCAAAAAATAGACGGAAGTCTATGATAGGCTTTAATAAGGCATCGATCAGTGTGCCATTCATTTTTTGCAAAGCAATATGATGCTGACAATGGGTCAAAACACGATCAAATAAGCCAACCATTTCTGAGGCGCCTGTTGATTCTATTGACTCATACCCATTTTTCTTCATGGGATTACGCAATTTTACAAAGTCTCTATGCAATGCATATCTAAATCGTAATCGATCAATATATCCCAGATGTGACATGTTGCGCAGCTGACGCTGCGCATGCTCAAAGAATAATTTACTTTGCTCTTTGAGTGCGTATTCATCGGGATGTTTGTTTTCAAAATAAGCATGTAATAGACCGCTATTATTATGATAAGCAGCGTAAGGGCGAGCTGTATCTTTTACAGGAGAGTCTTCTGCACGCTTGGCAGGGTTAGACGCTAATGCCAGCTTCACCGGCGCTAAGGATTGATCATCTTTCTTGAAATCCCTAAAAATATCTATCACAGCAGCATGCACTTCTTTAGAAAAAGCATCGATAGATTGATCTTGCATGCAATCTTCTTTTTCCTGATCCCAGAGATAAGAGCAAATTGCTATGATTTCCGCACGCATTTTTTTCCAATCATCAGAAGCAAATGCTTGCTTATCTAAATGATTTAAATAATGACTCATCACATCATAAGCTTGATAGTTAAATTTTCGATAATTGATGTCTGCATTTTCAGAATTCATCCTAAATACATCAATATACTCTGCCAGTTCTTTCTTTTTCTTGCCAGATAAATCCTCTATTCTTTTACTTGCATGCGTTTGCAAGTCAATAATGCGTTGAAACTCACCAGGCTGGCCATTACGTGCTGGCCTGCCTTGATTTTGTATGCTATCACGCGTAGTCGCCACATAGGTTTCAATGACTTTTAAACCATATGCGTTTTCAGGTTTGATATCTGTGCCACGGCCAAAACGAGGCGTCGCAATGGTAATAATGCCATCTTGGCCTGCTTTTCCTTTTTTACCCTCCAGTTCCTCAGCATCTTTTTCATTCCCAACTACTTGTATCGTATAGCCTCGCAATTTAGGATCAGCTTGAATTTTTCCTCTCAAAGCCTCTACATCTAGAAAATCTTCACACAATATTAAAACAGGTTGATTCTGGTGTTTTTCAGACTGTTGAATAGATTGAAATAAGGCTTTCAAGTAAGGTTTTTGTTGTGCAAAGTATTTTGGAGTATGTATTTTCTTTTGACTAGGATTATGAGTAGGCAAATCAAACACATCTGCAGGATATCTGGAAAATAACTCATCTTGCTCGGCCTGACTACCTCTCACACTACCACTAATACCCAATACTTTGTGATAATTTTTGTCTAAAACTTGCGCATTGGTTTCACTGGTTAATGAGCGAGACTCAGCATCAATAGGAAATGAATACCTTAGCGTACCATCTTTATTAAACTGTAATTTTTCACGATTCAATCGCAAATGTAATAATTGATGCACCCCTTTACCCCATTGTGCATTGGGTGGCAAAGGTTTTTTAGTACCCTCCTCTAAGATCACCGCAACGGAAATATCTTTGATCTCCGTGGCCAACTCACGTACAGTGCTTTGAATTTGAAAATCTTTATCCTCTTCCAAAGTAAATACGAACGCAGCAGAATTCAACCATATTTCTAATTGACGCTCAGAGGTTTTTTCAAATAATGCCTGCTCTATTCTTGACAAAGGCTTTGTGCTTAAAAATTTCCTAAAATCATCCAGCTCATGAATCACGTCATCATCTTTCACAAAATCTAACATGTGATTATAGAGCCATTCGTAAGGATTGATATAGGGATCAGCACCATCAATCGTGTCTGAAAAAACATTGGTCATTTTCTGTGTGACAGTGGTATCAGACTCATCACACACACAAGCTCTTTTTTGGCTGAGTTGAGCTGGCTTGCCTGTTTCAAGCATACGAGCTGCTTGATAGAGAGAGACATTAGAGGCTGTGGTATAATGTATACCAGGCTCGCCTCCTGCTCCCCCTGCTAAATATGCCTCTTTTTCTGAATCAGCTGCTAACAATGTAGTTTTTACGCCTAATAAACCAAAAAACTCTGCTGTCTCAGCTTGATCGCGACGAGACAGTTGATCAAAGTCCGAACTAAATACATCGACCGCATAGCCTTGTGCCTGCATTAACCCTGCTTGCAAGGCCGCAATCATGCCTTTACCTTCCCCTGTTTGAATTTGCTCAAACAAGTACTTACTTTGATTTTGCATATTCAATAGCACAGAAAGCATCTGTGTCGAATAGGGGAAATAACCCGTAGAGCGATAATAGGCTTCTCTCATGATAGCCAGGTATTGTAATTTTATTTTTAATTCGTCGTGTTCTAGCAAAGCAGGATTTTGTAGATTTTTTCTTAAAGCAATCGCGACTGCTCTTAACTCATCAGTTTTCATCGCTTGCACAATACATTCACGATCAGCCGACAAACCTGGCCAGCTGACGGCATAAGCCGTATTGACAGAAATTTGAGTTAAATAGCGATAATTTGCTAAGAGCTCATGCCCCTCTACTTCAGAAATATGCCCTGCTGAACTCACACCATGACGCACAATGGCACGAACCTGTCCTTCAACAAATTTATCCTTATCTTCTTTTTTTATTTGAATATGTATGTCATGATGCTTTTTATACGGATCTGTCTGATAAGCATCATCCACTGCATTTTTTCTAATCATATCCAAAATCACAGGCATCACAGGGATAGGCAATAACGTTTTAAGCTCCGTTTTTAGCACATCAATCAAGAATGTGCTTTCCTTAATAAGCTTCAAGACATCCGTAATGCTATTACCTTTTTTCTCTAAAAAATGCAGCACAAAACTCGCATCCTCTTTCTTCAAACTTGATATCTTTTCAAGAAGTTCTGCAACTTTTTTTGAGTCTTTTTCTTGCAATCCTTCGATGAGATTAAAAAGATGTGCAAAGTCAATTTCAGTATGCTCTTTCAAAATTCTTGTATATGCACTTAGGATTGTTTTGATCGGCTCTTTGTCTTCTTCCTTAATCGCTCCCATGTACATTGAGAAAAACATACTCAATGCTTTCTTTTGATAGGGCGCATTTTCAGCAATCAATATCAATACAGTTTCCATAAACTGTACAAGTCCACTATCGCCGTTCTCAATTACCCAGTTGACCAATTTAGCCTGAGACAATATTGAGTACTCTGGATACAACTCAAAAATACGCTGAAATGCTTTGGTGATATCTGTAACCTCTTTATCTGTCTTGGCAAGGATGCGCGTGAAATCATTTTTCAGATGAAAGCGTTGCTTTTCTCTTTTCACAAAAATCTGAATAAAATCCTTAATAACCGTGGG
>JAHFQF010000054.1:6562-12373 GCA_023266435.1 Legionellales bacterium
AGCTTTGCGTATCAGCTAAAGATGTAATTAAAAATCTCTTAAATTCCTCGTCTTTTTCTTTAAGAGAAGCAATGAGGCCCATTAGGCCTTTAATTTCTTCTCTTTTCGTAGAGTTTTCTTCTATTTTTTTCTTTAAATCTTCGTCCTTAAAACTCACTTTTTGAGCATAGCGTAACTGATAGGCAACCAAAGGTTCCTCATGTTTCTCTAACCCCAATTGAACCACTAACTCTCTAGCATGCATTTCTAACGGACGATTATATAAATCTAAAATTTCAGCTTGTATCTCTTCCCTCATATTTTTATATTTTCTAGTATTATGGTCCATATCAGATGGGTCCATACGAGCTAAGACCCCACCAATAAATCCACTGGTCAACTCGTGAATTAAAGCAACCAAGCCCTTATAATCCTTACACGCCTTTAATTTATCCAAAAAATCAGTGGCAAACCCTTTAATACCGAAAAGATCGATACTTTGTATTGCATCAAAATCAATACCATTTACATTCTTGATGATATTCTCAAGCATCTCTTTATATTCAGTTTCAAAAGCATTCTGCATACTATCATTATATTCTTTTCCAAAACGCACTTGCGGAAATCTTTGCTTAAAATCCAAATGTATATCAGTTTCGGAGGTGGCTTTGCATTGTTCTAACCAGTCACCTGCTTCCTTCAAAGTGATTGCAGGTTTTGTTTTTTCAGGATTAATGCTTTTTAAGATCTTTAATTGGCTTTGTAGGATTTCATTTAAATCTGTCTCGTTGGTTTTCCCTTTGCTCTCCGAAAGTTGTTTTTTGACATAAACGAAAATCTCATTCTCCTGTAAAACCGGCTTGCCTGCAGCATCAGTTTTACAACGAGAATTATCTAAACAAGAAAACGCTTGAACCAATTGAAGTTTATAAGCTTTCTCTAAATCACCAGTAACGATTGCATTCATATTATCTACAAAAAAACTGATATTTTCATTATGAGCCTGATCATTTTCCGCAGGATTATCAGACACCACTTGAGTATGATTTGCATTTCTGATACAGGGGTAGAGAACCTCTTGGCCTAAAAGGTTAAAAGCAGCCTCGAAAATAATTTTTTCACCACCAAAATATTGGCTTATTGCACTGACGATCACAAGCTTTTCTGTATCAGACTCAATAAATTCGTCTTTAAATTGTTTACTAAATCGTGCACTTTGAAAAGACAAAGCCTCAGCCAAGTCATCTAAGTTAAAGGCATCAACCAAGGCTGTAGTTTTCTCATTAGATACATTCAAAACTGACTGCAGAATAAAACGATAGAAAATCCTGCCGTCTGTTTTTTTAAAAGCAGAATCCGGTTTTTCAAAATCGTCTAGCATTTTCTTTAGTATTGATTCTAAAGCTTGTTCGCTTTGAAATTTCTCACCTTCATATTGAGCTTGAGTCGTGCAGATTGTCATCACGTACATCATGGGTATCACATTATTCACGGCGTCTTCGGGTGATAACGAAGGCGCCTCTTTGATTTGTTTAAAAATTCTTTTATAAAAACCAATGTCCTTTCTTTGTTCTTGATTTGCAATGTATCTTAATAATAATTGCTCAAACTTATCTATCTCTTGCGGTTTTATGTTCGCGACACCCAGGAAGGACGTCATCTTTGCTATAATGTCGGCTAAGCTGACTCTATAAACATGCCTAAGATCTGCTGGAAATTCAAATTCCCCCTTCTCTTGTATAACGGTTTCTTTTCCTTTGATGGCACATGCACCATCCGCGACATTTAGCCCTTCATGAACGACAGCATAATAATAACCAGAGTGTGATAAATCGATATCCTCTGTAACTCTTAGTTGCTCATGCGGCGATCTCACATTTTCTAAAATCGTTAAAAATCGCGTTAACGCCACACGCATATTAAAACCAGAGTAAGGCACAGTAACCTTGGTTGCGTCAGATGGGACTACTGGCTCCTTCCAGGCAATCGGACATCTCTCTGGTAATGCCAAAGTGGCATCAATTTTTTTCATTTGCACTAAAAAATCAGCAAAAACAGTCACCATCTCATCAAAAACCATGCCTGCTTGTTTTTGAGTATCTATTGGGTTATATATTAGATCAAAGCTTCCTGTAGTACCTGAAAGGGCAACTCCTGGTAACATTAATGATACCTTATGCTGCTCATACATCTTCTCAAACCATATTTTTTCTTCCTTGCTAAAGCATAAGTATGCGTTCAAACCCCGAAAAAATTTTACACTTCCCACTTCACTGGCATCAACAAAATTATTTAAAATCATGTCTTTAAAAAACTGCTCTTTCCCTGCTGCTTTTAATCGCTCATAATCTTTAATAAATCGTGTCAAACCCTCTACCCCATGGGTTTCAACAATTTTTACTAACACGCGAACCTGGTCATCATTAAACAGAGCACTTTGATGCTCACAAAGCACATTCATTTGATCAGGTGGCAGTCCTAAACAACCTAGCCAAGCTTTAAAATTTTCCATGGTTGGATTTGATTGAGTAACTTTATATGCTCCTTGACTAGCATCTTGATAAGTTCTCAACGCAGCCAAAGAAACCTCTTTTGCAGCATATAAAGCAAGGGGATTGAATTCAGCAACAGTTTCTTCTGTTAACTTAAGTTGCAAATGTAAACTATCAGGATAGTCATCGACCTGATCATTTCTTTTGAAGAGCGCATTATAGCAAAGCACCCTTGCTGCCTCGTAGCCATTCACAGGATCACGAGGCAAGTCTTTGACATAAAAACCGTCAGGCAAATGATTAAAATCCAACCCATCTAAAATTTGTACTTGATGCTCTATTAATTTAAGTAGGGCTTCCTCTGATATGGCATCTACAAAAAACTTAGATCTCCTTGAAAATTCTTCTATCTTTTTTTTCGAGATAGTTTTAAAAACGCCTGAATCAAAATTAAACATACCCAGTGCATTGCGTATCACTGAGATCACATTAGGCTGTTCTTTCATTTTAAGATGTGCGTTTTTTGCTGCTGTAGAATCCGACTCTGCAGATATTCTCATGGAAATTGGATCATCTGGTGTAACACTCAATTGATAATATCTGTGAGTAGTCGGATGAATTCTTTCAAAATCGTCAACCTGCTCAGCGTAATCTTTTTCTTTTTGTTTTCTTGCTGATTTTCTATCATGGAAATTTTGCATCAGCTGCTGTTCTTGCTGTTGCTCCTGTTGTTGCTGTTGCTCTGTTTGCTGCTCTTGCTGCACAGCCACCGCTTGCTGAGCTTGAATTTGTATACCAGGTTTTCCTGAAGACGTTTTTCTTTTCTTTTTAGCTACCGCTATAGGTTCTAATTGAATCTCTCCAGATTGAGGCTTTCTTTGGTTATGAGTTACTAATCCAGCAATGCATTGATTGACAAACGCTTTTTCTGAATCAGCAACAGCTAAAGCACGATGATCAAATTGAAAAGGCACAACCAGCTGTTGTGTTCTGATTGCTTGCAAAAGCGCATCAAGCACGCCAGCATATAGTGCGTTATCTACCATAATTTGATGGGGAATACCTGTTGGGGATGCGTCTAAAGCTTTTAGGTTATCAATAAAAGTCTGTATACCTGCTGAGGTGTTTAGATCAATATCCAAGGTCACCCCTTGCTTTGGATCCTGATTGAGTACTTGAACTATCACAATACTTTACCCTCTATAATAGGCCTCTTAACTTCATCGGCCTGTGACCGCAGGAGTTTAGAGGCAAATTATGATGAGAATTGACAATTTCACTGCTCGCTGACATTCTAGGCAGTTATTCTGTTAGTGATCTACGAGGTATCCATGGACAGTAAACAGTTAGAAAAATGCCATATTTTGGCGCAACAAACGGCAGAAAAAGCGTACGCACCCTACTCTCGATTTCACGTAGGTTGTGTACTAGTTGGTGAGAATGAGCAGCTGTATTGTGGTTGTAATGTGGAAAACGCTGCCTACCCACAATCCCAATGCGCGGAAGCCACCGCAGTCGGAAACTTAGTGACAGCGGGCTGTCGTGCGATCAAACAAGTCGTGCTTTATACGCCTACGGAGCAATTTTGCTGGCCTTGTGGTGGATGCAGACAGCGTTTATGGGAGTTTGCATCTCCAGACACATTGGTACACAGTTATAATGTTTCTGGTAAATGCGAAACACGTCGTTTAGGTGCTCTGCTGCCAGATTCTTTTGAAAAATCAAATTTAAATAAATAAGGATAGTGTTAAATGAGTTTTCTGAATACTAAGCAGCGCTTCGGTGCCTTTACTAAATTATTGCATTGGTTGATTGCGATTGGATTTTCAGTGCAATTTTATCTCGTCTATCGCCGAGATTTTATGTTAGATGAGGATCCTTTTAAACTCAGCTACATCTTGTGGCACAAACAATTGGGATTTTATTTATTCTTTGTCGCACTTTTAATGATAGTCTCTCGACACTTAGGTACTCGCCCAGACTTTCCAAGCAG
Organism: Legionellales bacterium; assembly: GCA_023266435.1. Taxonomy (GTDB): domain Bacteria; phylum Pseudomonadota; class Gammaproteobacteria; order Berkiellales; family Berkiellaceae; genus JAHFQF01. The sequence continues at coordinate 11,027 of JAHFQF010000054.1, forward strand.
CATGTCACGTGCGCATGTCATTTTCTCCAAAGTTGGGCATACTGTTTTATACCTGTTAATGTTATCCATGCCAGTTGGTGGCTATTTGATGTCTTGCTATGGTGGCCGACCAATTATGCTATTTGGCAAGTATGCCGTCCCTGCTCTGGTGCAACCCAATGAAGCAATGGGGGATTTATTGTATAAATGGCATGCAGGCATATTACCTTATGTGGTTATGGCAGTAGTAGGTGGACATATCCTAGCTGCGCTTTATCATCATTTTGGCTTAAAAGACAATGTTTTAAAACGGATGTTGTAATACCAACAATCAACATAGAGACCACTTTTGTTGTCATGTACCGGCTCAATGTGGTCTCACGTCGTGACTCTGACCCATTTTCTACTGCGTTGTGTTCCTCTTCATCAAGCTCTGGTGTGTGACTGGCTTTTACTGCTATCACCGACGCTGCTGTAATCTTTCCCCGCCATTCGTGGCAGGATAATTTTTTGGCGCTGGTATGCTGCTTGCATTGGAGCAAACTGCTTCTGGCTGCCGCACATGAGATGCATCACGAGAAGCAGTTAATGTAGTATCTTTTTTACTCAAGGCAACATCAACCACATCATGTTGATCTGCTGTAGCTGCTGTCTCAACAACTTCTGTTGTAGGCTTGTTGAATTTAAATAATCCAGAAACCCAGTGAGTAAATCTCGTCCACTGACGTGCAATCCGTTGACCCAGTCTAACGAAAGCGTTGTCAGATTTCTTAGAAAAGTTAGCAACAGTTTCTTGATGCAATGCGTGAAGAACTTCTTTTGCACGCGCCTCTTCGCGGCTTATTACTTTTTGAGCAGTTTCTTCTTTAACACGCAACGCTTCTTGACGAGCTGCTTCTTCGGTTTTATCGCCTTGCACGGCGTGAGCAGCGGCGAGTCGTGGACATTCAGCCATTGCTGCGTTGAAAGCCTGCGTCTGATCTGTTTCTGAGAGTTTAGGCGTAAGATCTGCGACATTCTCAATATCTTGCGATGGAGTAAAATATCGTGCCTGATCATTTTCTAACCCAGCTGATGCAGCACCTTCCTCGTCTATACTCTGTGGGATTTCAAAAACCACAGCATCATTCAGCACACCTAAAGACTCACTGGCTGACGGTTGATCAAGAGTAACCATTTTTTCAAGTAATTCTAGTGCCCTGGGTATCTCTTTTTTATCATAAGCATTAGCTAGTCTTGCTATAGCGTCCGGTCCGAGTGCTCTTAAAAAAGTCACATCACAAATATCCGGGCGACTTTCTTTTATGAATAACAATGCTTTAATAGTTTGAATGGCTTGCGGGAATGCGTGGCTGTAGTCTAAAAAAT
>JAHFQF010000221.1 GCA_023266435.1 Legionellales bacterium
GTCGCTCAATAGGACCATTGGGTGCTATCCAATGACGAATTACATTAAACCCTTTCCCTATACCATGACGTGTTTTTCTGAGTAGGTCGCCGACTTTGTTCACTAAAAAATCTTCAGTCGCAACTAAGCCTCTAATTACCGATTTCAAAGGGGTCTCTTGTACTTTTTTAAAGCCTAATAGATGTGAAGTGCCTACTAGCAAATCATTCGTTGTGCCTAAGATTTTTCGAATAATTGTAAAAGTCCCTTTAAGTGGTGTTCTAATACAAAAGGCAGATAAATCATAGACACCTTTACTCAGTGCGTCGCTGAAATCAATCGCCATGAGCCCTAATTTTTTTGCGCCTTGCTTGAGGCGATTTTGCCATTCATAGAGAGCAATGCGCAGAGGGAGGCTGCTTTTGATCTGTATGGCAGCAACAGTGGCTGCAGAAAACGCAACGACGGGTTTAATGATAGCAAAGACAGGGCGCAATGCGAATAAAACAGCGGAACCTAAAAAAGAAGCTTTTAGAGGTTTTTTATCGGTTATTTCCTGCTTTCTATTTTCTAAGTTATGTGCCAGTAGCATTAAACTTTGGGCTTGTATCAGTTGAATTTTGGCTAGCATTTCTGCCTGCTCTTTTTCCTCTACAGCCGGTTCTTGTGTGGAAAGTGCGGTGTCTACTTGATCTAGCCGAACAGCCATTGTTTCTGATGTGCCAACTGCTTTTTCGATGCCATGCGAGACCTCTAGGCCAGGGTGATCGGCGAGATCAATATTAATACCATGAGCGATACTGGCTGCCAGCAGCTCTACAGCAACGAGAGGATCTTCAAATTTTTTCATTAAGGAGTCTAAGTTGCCACCGCTGACATCTGAGCCCAGTGTCATGAGTTTGGAAAAATAATCCATGGTATGTAAGGGGCGAGCGACGGCTTCATAGGGATTCATTTCATTTGCGTGAAAGAAGCTTTTGATGGCGGATTTGAGCGCGCCATGAATGAGGCCTGCTTTAAAAAGCACTAAGAGTGAAGCCGCACCACCCATAGAGATTGCCAGTGCTATTACTTCATGTGATTTAGAAAGCGTATCAAACTTTTTGAGATTGTTTTTGAGCACATACAGCACTTGAGCTAGAAAATTGTCATATTGATCTTGTACGATGATCTTATGCTCAGGTTTTACCCAACCAGAATCAATGAGTGCCGTTGCAGATGTCTGGGTCACTGCTGGTTTTGTTGGTGCTTGTTTGAGTGCTTCATCTAATTTTTTAGACAAATCCTGAATGGCTGTTTGGTGATCAGGAGATAGCTTTGTCTCTGTCGAAGGAATTTTTTTAATGTGCACTTCAATCAATGCATCAAAAATACTATTTGATAGTGCCCGGCCTTGCTTTTTTAAATAATCTCTTACATCGGTCACGGGTTGTTTTAAAAAAGACCATATGACCTTAGTTGACAACTTTGTATTATAAGACAGTCTTCTCAGAAACGAGCGCTTTGCTGCTAAAAAGACAGAGTCTTTTGTTTTTGAAAAGAGTCCAGAACGCTTAAATCCATCATTGGTTAGGGTGATTTGTTGCAGGTTTTGACGAGTATTATAATAATATTCTAGAAAGTCACAGGCCTCTGTATCGCTTAAATGCTCTGTCAGGTCAATGGCCATGGGAGGGGGTGTGTCAAATTGCAACTGATCTGCAGGAGAAAAATACGCAGTAACTGCTTGGGTTTGATTGCCTGATGATAACACATGTTGACTAAATGCACGCTCAAAGTTTTCTTCTAACTCATGAATGCCTTTAATGAATTGACTTTCTAATCTGCCTTCTCGATGAGTGATCCCGCTGCATTCTATTTTATTTTGATTAATGGCAGAGTTAAGAATGGCTTTTACTTCATTCATAAATTGGTGCCGCTGGGCATCATCTGTGAAGTTAACTTGTAGTTCTTTTTCCTCTAGTTGCAGGAGTTTTTTTTGCGCCTCCAAACAAAGCGCTAATTTCTTTTCCCAGTTTTTGGAAATCACACCATGGTTGGTTTCTTCCATTAATTTTCTTTTGTATTTCCCGATTTCTGCGATGGCAATTGCAGTCGGTGTAGAGCCCTTTATTACCCCTAATAATTTGAATTCAATGAGTCGCTCAGCAGAGCTGATTTCCAAAAATACTTTTCTGGGGCTGTCTTTTTTACCATCAGTGGATCCGATGACGATCTGATCGCCAGTGTTCTCATCCAGATTTTCAAGAAGCGTGTCTTGATCTAAGGCCAAACAGGCTGTGGCCACTTGTTGAGTTTTAGGCATCAGCTGTTCCTCCTGGTGGTTTTGGTTTAAGTGATGGTTTTCCCCGAGGTGTGGTTTTTTTAGTAAGAGGTTCGTCGGGTTCAATGCTAGGGGTTTGCTGCACAATGGGCTCGGGCAGTGTTTCTAAAATGGAGTTCAATGCTTCGCGCTGTTTTTCAAACTTGATTGCAATGGTTAAGTCTTTATGTTCAGCCAAATGATGTTCATCTATGTTGTGATTGATGTCCTTCATTGCTAGGTTAAATGCTTGTATATGTGCTGTTAATTGTTGCTTTAACTCAATGAGCTGATCAGTTTTTGCATCAGATGACATGAAAGGCGATTTTAAAGTTTTCTTATACACTTGGCAGAGTTTAAGCATGACCTCAGTAAGAACGGCGGTTGCTTGGATTTTTTGGATCATTGCTTGCATGAGTGCTGAATGTGTATTGTTGCCTTTTTGTGCTCGCATGAAGTCATGTTGATATTGAAAATAGCGCTGGCAAACTTCTAGGGTTTTAGTCACGGCCAGTAAACGCTCAATGGGACTATTAGGATGTAAGGCATTGCGTAGAGGTTTAAATACGCTACCGATTGCATGTCGAATACCACGCAATTTTCGTCCTATTGTATTGACTAAAAAATCTTCTGCTATCATTAAGCCTCGATTAAGAGATTTTAAGGGCGTATTTTGATGATCAATGGGTTTGCTTAAAAAAAGATTGAGTAAACCAACGCCTACATGATTGATGGTGCCAATGGTTTTTCTGAGAACGGTAAAGATTGCTTTGGTAGGAGTTCTGATACTAAATGCTAGCAAGTCATAGAGATTTTTAGATAACGTGTCGGCAAAGTCAACGGTCATTAAAGCCAAATGTTTTGAGCTGGATTTTAGCTTATCTAAAGACTCTTGACCAGCGATTTTCAAGGGGATCCAGCTTTTGTATCGAATGGCTGCAATGCTCGCTGCTGTGAAAGAAACGAGAGGGCGTATGGCAGCAAAAATTGGTTTTAAAGGAAAGACAAGGATGGCACCAATC
>JAHFQF010000222.1 GCA_023266435.1 Legionellales bacterium
GCAACAGCTTGATAACTTAAAAATCATTCATCATGATGCAGTGGAAGTATTAACGCACATGCTACTGCAACCTGTTTTTGATCGCATTCATATTTTCTTCCCTGATCCCTGGCCTAAAAAACGACACCATAAACGTAGATTAATTCAACCTTCTTTTTTAAAATTGGTGAATAAAGCTTTAAAACCTGGTGGTATTTTGCACCTGGCCACAGATTGGGAAAATTATGCCGAATCCATGCAAGACACTTTAACAGCAACGCCTGGATTCATGCATTTTAACAGTTCATATGCGCGCCAGCTTAGGACAGAAACTAAATTCGAACAGCGTGGCTTGCGTTTAGGTCACGCGGTGTGGGACTTGGTTTATCTAAAATCTTGAGTTTACTAGGCGATTATCTTCAGATTCAGTAGAGCTGCCGATATCGCCTGCTAGCAACGGCTCACTTAACGTGGATAGAGCCATCTCAGCTTTCGTATAGCAATGCGCTGCTGGCTTACATGGCCGCTTGACTGGCTCAGCATAGCCATTGATTAATAATGGAGCCTGCTTTTTACGTTTAAAGAGAGAAAAGAAGGGTAGACAGCACCAAGAAGAGGCGCAGTCGTCTGTGAATGAAGAGGATTTCTTAGGCATTTTAACCGCTCCCTGGCTTCAAATCAAAAATTAATATTGGCATAATAATAAATTCAGTGCAAATCCAGAAGGAAAATAATATGTTTGGTGTAGGTGTGAAAGTCTTTGAAAGTACTTCAGGCGAGGCAGCACAGGTTTTTCGAAAAATCGAAGCATTTAATATGGAGCATGTGCGGGGTGCAAAGCTGCCTTACTTTCACTCTCTCAAATTCGTTGCCAAAGATAACACGGGGAAAGTCTTAGGTGGCGTGATGGGGGACGTGGTTTTTGGCTTATACCTGACTGTTTATGTTTTATGGGTTGATGAGGAGTATCGTAAAGACGGTATTGGCACAATACTCATGAAAAAATTAGAACAAAGCGCCAAAGAGCGTGGGGCAACTTTTTCCCAAGTAGACACCTTTGATTTTCAAGCCAAAGGGTTTTATGAAAAGATCGGCTATGAATTGTTTGGTACTTTAGAAGATGCGCCTTCCGAAGGCCACAAACGCTATTATCTGAAAAAGCGCTTCGTAAAAGCAAAGTAAGATTAGTCGCCAGGTAAGTTGAGTATCTTGGGTATAGTAGCAAAGATGCGAGGGTAGGCTGCGGCCCACTTCTGGGTATTACTGGAGCGCTTACACAAGGTTTTTAGAGAAATTGGCTTAATACATCATCTAAAAATTGATAACCCATGCGCGTGGTCTTGAGCATGGTTTCAGAAGGTTGTAGCCAGCCTTTTTGAATACAATGCGTGAGCATGGGTTGCAAATCATTGAGTGTTAAGCCAGTATGTTTGGTCATACTGGCTAAACTCACCCCATCCGCTAAGCGTAATGCATTCAATAAAAACTCAAAAATTAGATCAGACTTTTCTAATTGTGACTGGCCTTGAATAAACCCTTTTTCAAGATTCATATAATCTTTAGGATGTTTAAAACGCCAATAACGTTTGATGCTTTGTGTAGGGTAATGGCTAATCTTACTATGGGCGCCTGCGCCCAAGCCTAAATAATCACCAAATTGCCAGTAATTTACATTGTGTTGACAAGGGCGCTTGCGCGTATAAGCAGATACTTCATATTGGCGATAATGGTGTTGCGCCAATAGCGCCTGTCCCTGATCTTGAATGTCAGCGACTGCGTCATGCTCTGGTAAAGTCGGTGGATGTTGAAAGAAATAAGTATTGGGCTCTAAAGTTAATTGATACCAAGACAGATGCTCTATATCCAGTGATAAAGCCTGTTGCAAGTCGTCTAAAGCTTCTGCCAACGTTTGCTCAGGTAAACCAAACATCAAATCGCAATTAATGCGTTGAAAGCCAATTTCTTTGGCTGTACGAATGGTTTTAAAGATTGCATCTGGATTGTGAATGCGTCCCAATTTTTTTAAATGCTTCTCTTGGAAACTTTGTGCGCCAATAGACAGCCGATTGATACCCGCATCAAAATATCCAGAGAAATTTTCTACATCGACTGTGCCTGGGTTGGCCTCTAAGGTGATTTCAGTGTCCGGACCTATGGGTAATAAAGCACGCAACTGAGATAGTAATTGCGTGATACTTGCGCCAGAAAATAAGCTGGGTGTGCCTCCTCCCATGAATATGCTATGTATCCTGCGCCCCCAAATCAAAGGTACACTCTGCTCACAATCGCGAATTAAAGCAGCAATATACTCCGCCTCTGGAATTTTATCCGGGAGCGCATGTGAATTAAAATCACAATAAGGGCATTTTTTAACACACCAAGGAAAATGGATGTACAACGCAAGCGGAATATCATGAGAAAAAGATAAAGGCTTTTTGAGTACGATCGGTCGTCTATCAGTCATTGCTGGCGCTATTTAAACTGGGTAGATGTGTGGCAAGCTTTCTAAAAGCACGCGCTCTAGGACTGTATTGATTCAACTGGGCTTGTGTGAGCTCAGCCACCGTACAACGGTGTTCAGGTACATAGAAAATAGAATCATAACCATAACCGACAGTGCCTGCAGAAGGCGCTTTTAACAATAATCCTTCCCAGTGCGCTTGGCAAATGATAGGCATCGGATCAGCAGCATGCACTACAAAGGCAATGGCGCAATAATAACGTGCAGCACGCTCGTTGCCTTCTAAATTGACAATGGCTTTGAGCACTTTTTCACGGTTAGCAGCCTCTGAAGTATGCAAGCCTGCATAATGAGACGAATGGATGCCTGGTGCACCACCTAAAGCATCAACTGTTAAACCGGTATCATCTGCAATGCTAGGCAGCCCTGTACATTTAGCTGCATGTCTTGCTTTAATCAATGCCTTTTCAACAAAGCTAGGCCCAGGGTTTTCTGATTTAGGAATATCACACTCATAAGAAGGAATCAGCTCAACTGGCACATCTTTCAAGATATCTTGAATCTGCTGAAATTTGTCACGATTTAATGTTGCAATTACAATTTTCATTGCCATAACATGAGTTCCTAGAAAGCTGATCGGTGCGCTGTGAGTATTTAGCTTAGTGTATTCCGTGTGATACAGTTATGCAACTATATTCTTATGCGCTGCTTCATTTGATTTGATACGTTGTTGTTTTCGTTGATGAGAGGGCTTGGGCTGGGCAGGACAGAGCGCGTCCAGCCCCAGACCTTAATAACCCCAGCTCGGAATTTTTAAACAAGAGAGGGGCGTCCTACGTGGCAAGCCAG
>JAHFQF010000223.1 GCA_023266435.1 Legionellales bacterium
TCGCTGAACACAGAGAAAGAGTGCTTCACGCAGCAAGGAAAGAGAACCTTCCGATTGATAGGTAAGCAGCTGCTGTTGATAAGAGCCTGCGTAGGCGCCCAAAACATTCAACTCAGCCACGGTGCTGGTTAATTTTAAACGCTCCAATAAAATCTCTGTCAAGTGTCTTGATAACGCGGGATAGGTTTGTTTTAAATCTTGATAGGCCTCTAATATTTTTTTATCTTCTTGTAACCACGTAGTGTCTTCTGCAAATACAATCCTTAAAAAAGCCTTTAAAGCGTAATTTAAAGGATCTGTTGTATCGAGTTGCTCGCATAAAGGTTTAAAAGCCTCAAGCAATTTGTTTTTACAAGGGACACTCAAGCCGTCTGCTAATAAGACCGCATGATCCGTATGCAAATCCAAACTAATCCAGGCTTGATGCTCTAAACGCTGAATGAGTCGAGTATAGATATCGGTAATTTTTTGAGATTGTTGATGCAGATGCTCAAATTTCGCTATTTTCTCAACAGGCATTCCAGAATTTCTAACCACTTCGTTCAGAAATTTTTCCTGTAGCGAATTACGATAGCGTACTTGTCGAGCGGCCTGATCTTTGGATTCAAAGAAAAGTGAATTAGGAACACATAAATTGCGAAATTTATTAAAGGCCAATAATTCCACAGCTTGAATTTGCTGAGATTTCTGTTGTTTTTTAACTTCTGCTTCTAAGCCAGATAACGGTAAAAGTTCATCGTACTCTTCATACAACGCGGCTAGCTTGTGACCGGCCTCGATGAAACTCCCTCGGGCGAACTGATAGATCATAGTTGCTATCTCCATATGTTCTTTTAGGGAATCACCAAACAACGGTGTACTACACTGCACTGCGTAAACACTCGCGTCACGACTCACTGCAACGCTACTTGATTTAGTCTGTCTTGATCTCCTCACATTTAGGTTGCTGTAGATTCTTACTCATAACAGTTACATTGGTTAGTACAACACGTTATGTTGGTTACCACTGTATCTTAAAAATAATGAAAAAAACAAGTGTTTTTAAGCAGCTTTTTGGAAATACTGTTGATACCATGCAACAAATTTTTGAACGCCTGTTTTGGTTGGCGTGGCCGGAATATAATTTAGAGTCTTCACTAATCGCGATGCATCACAATGCGAAGCTGGCGCATCGCCTGGCTGCATAGGCGATAGCTGAATGATTGCTGGCTTATTCAATGCCTGCTCAATTTCTCTGACAAAGTCTTTTAACTTGACTGGATTACTCCCACCTACATTAAACAGTTGATAAGGCGCTATGCCACTTGTAGAGGTTTCCGGTTGAAGTGCAGACCAAGCTGCGCTAGGTGTTGGCACATGTGGAATTAAGCCTATGACTGACTGCACAACGTCATCCACATAGGTGAAATCTCGCAACATCTCTCCTTGATTAAATAAAGTAATTGGCTGTCCTTTGCTAATGGCATCTACAAATAAAAATAAGGCCATGTCTGGTCGCCCCCAGGGCCCATACACTGAAAAAAAGCGCAATCCAGTACACGGGATATCATATAAGTGTGCATAACTGTGAGCCATGAGTTCATTGGCTTTTTTAGAGGCTGCATACAAAGACAAGGGATGATCAGTATTGGTATCTTCATGAAAAGGCAATGCACGACTGCCGCCATATACCGAGCTAGACGAAGCAAATAAAAAATGTTTGACAGGATTATGCCGCACAGTTTCTAGCATGCTCAAAAAACCTGCATAATTATTTTCTAAATAATGCTTGGGATTTTTAATAGAGTCTCTCACCCCTGCTTGCGCAGCCAAATGAATCACAACATCAATCGCATACTTTGCAAATAGCATTTTTAATGCTATTTCATCTCGAATATCTAACTCATGCCAATGTAAATTTGCATAGGCTTGTAAATTTTTTACACGATCTTTTTTTAACTGCACAGAATAATACGGATCAAAATTATCGATCCCAATCACTGTTTTATTTTGCTCAAGCAATGTCTTAGTAATATGGTAGCCGATAAATCCAGCTGCTCCTGTGACTAAAATCACCATCATAATCCCCAATATTGGATTTGCGCAACGCTACAAGCATCCGCTTCATAAATACGCTTAATATCAAATAAAAAACGATGTTTACCAAAACACGTTGCCAAAGTTTCTGGTGTTAATTGTCGATAGTCCTGGTGTGCTACCGCAACCACTAAAACATCCAAGTCTCGCATGTCTTGCCAGTCCACCAGGTCAACTTGATACAGTGTTTTTGCTTGTTTTTTACAGGCACGCGGATCGTGAACTTTGAGCAAACGTGCTTCTTTTTTTAGCGCATTAATCAAAGGAAAGACACCGGAATTCCTCAAATCCGAACAGTTTTCTTTAAAAGTAATACCCAGCACACCGACTGCACATTGCTTGTATTCGATTTGACTTTTTTTCAGATATTGGCGAATCAAATGCGCTAAATGGCTAATCATATTGTCATTGGTTTGTCTTGCAGCGCTGACACAGGCAACCGCCACCTCATTTTCTTCCGCCACATAGCGCAAATAATGCGGATCCACACTGATACAATGTCCACCTACTAGGCCGGGTTGATACGCATGAAAATTCCACTTTGTAGACGCAGTTTTAATCACGGCTTGTGTATCGATCGATAAAGATTGACACACGAGTGCGACCTCATTCATCAGTGCAATATTGACATCTCGCTGCGTATTTTCAAGTAATTTGGCTGTTTCTGCGACTTTAATAGAAGGCGCCTGTACTACTGTGGTAATAATGCTGGCATACAATTGATGTACACGTTGGCAGGCTTCCGCCGTAAAACCAGAAACCACTTTAGTGACTGTTTTCAGAGTATGTAGCGGATCGCCTGGATTAATGCGCTCAGGTGAATACCCCAAATCAAAATCCACCCCGGCCTTTAACTGTGACCCTTGCTCTAAAATAGGAAGACAGAACTCCTCTGTTGTTCCTGGATAAACCGTAGACTCTAAAATAACCAACGCACCAGGAGACAATACCTGTGCTATGGTTTGGCAGGCTAATTTTACCGCGGTAAGATCCGGCTTGGCGTTGTCTTCAATTGGGGTTGGTACAGTAATGATAAAAACATTGGCTTGTTTTAAGTCAGTAACGTCGGTAGTAAAAGCAATCTTCAAGCCGACAAGTTGTCCATCTGGGGCAATATCAGCTGGGATTTTTCCGTCATTCAGCTGCTGGATACGCTGCTGATCAATATCATAACCGATGACGGGATGGTGCTGAGCAAAAGCTAACGCGAC
>JAHFQF010000055.1 GCA_023266435.1 Legionellales bacterium
GCAGCAAGGCAACAGATTGTTTTGTGGGATATAGAGATACCAGGGGCCTCTCCGGCACCAAGTATTGAGCCCAGCGTGGGTTCAAAAGTGCGTTTGGCCCGTTTTGGTACTCCTAAGAACAGGTCTGCGGCAGAGATTCAGGCGCGCCATCGAGACCGTATGATCAATCACGCAGGATTGCCACTGTGTGCTCTATTTTGTGTACCAGAATTGCTGCTAGCTGCGAAGAGCACGGAGCCACTTGGTCCTAGAGCTGAAAAATCTCCTGTTGAGCTGTTTCAAAAATCCTTGTATGAATTGGGGATGTCTATCTTATTAAATTATGTCGAACTTGAAACGATAGCAGAGTTTTTTATTGGCGAGGAAGTACTATGCGCGATGTCAGTGATCCAGGGCATCATGACGAAACATCAAGCAGATAAAGAAGTGTTTTTGGCTAACCAAGGGCTTAATCCACAGTTACAAGCGTTTATTAGTGCTGCTTTGGATAGTGATCCTGCACAAAGAGAAACAAGAGTCTTGGCTTGGGTGAAAGCAGTACAATCTGATCCGCTGATTGATGCAGCATTAGAGAAGAAGAAAATGACTCACACAGTGCAGTTTGAGCAAACACGTTTGCCTGAGGAGACATTGCGTAAAGCAAGCACACAATCCAAAGCGCGACAAGCAGACGCTGATATACTGCCGGGACGTCATCGTCGAACTTACAGTATCTAAAGCCGGGGCCACTCCATCAATTTGGAGTGCTCCTTTCTCGTGGTTGAAAGGCTGCTGTTGCCGTTGAAGTAGCGCGGGGTGGCAATTTACTGGCTGCATCTGCGGCAATCGTTAAAGCATCATAATTACCAGTCACAAAATCAGGACCAGGATCATTGCTTGCTGCAGCAGAATCGCTGGGGACAGTGTTCTTGGCTCCCCAACTACTTGGCTGCTTCACCTTGCCAAAAGACAAAGCGGCTGTGAGCCAATTGGTTGCAGTAGCGATGAATTTTGCGACGATTATGAACGTATTGTAGGTTTTTTCACGCCAGCCACTCAAAGTGGTCCACCAACGCACCGCCTTTAGCAGGTCAGGTGTTGTTGTAGCTGCAGTCGGAGCTGTGTCTGCAGTTGTTGACTGAGCGACGGTCTTTCCATCGATTGTTGGAGCTTTTCTGGCGATCTGAATGCCACCTTTTCCATCAGGAGCCCAATATACAACATCCTCTCTCTGTGTCCATGTGACAGGTTGAAGATCTGCCACAGTGAGTTTGCACGATGCCGGTGTGTTAGGGTGATCTGTTGTGACGACGACCTTATCTTTCATGATTGTTAATCCTTTAACAAATGTAAATCATCTGCTCAACATACTAAAATATACTTTGCTCGATGTGGATCCATCATAGCAAATTTATGCGGGTTTTATAGTGGAAAACTCTGCACTTGGGTTAAGTGCAGAGTGTGCCTTCATAGGGAAGACACGCTCTGTAAGAGGGAATGAAGTCCCTTAAGGCTTTTTAGGGGATTTTGGTTCTGCTTTTTTAGTTTCCTGCACGGGACGTTTACCAATGGTTACTTGATAGTCCAACGTTTGACCTTGCCGAAAGATCACCAACGGGTAGGTGGTGTCAGGTTTTAAATCTGCGGTCAATGTCTGTAAAGCAGCGGGATCAGTGGTTGCTACACCGTTGATACTTAAGACAATATCGCCAGGAACTAAGCCTGATTTATGTGCGGGGCCTTCGCGCACAATACCGGCTATCACACACCCTTCACCTTTTGGATAGAGTAAGGACTTTCTTAATTCATCGGTTAAGGGGCGAATACTGATACCCAACCATCCGCGAGTTACATGGCCATGATCAATCAATTGAGACATGACCTCTTTAGCTAATTCTACAGGAATAGCAAAACCAATTCCCAAGTTGCCACCAGAGCGTGAAAAAATGGCGGTGTTGATACCTACTAAGCGGCCATAACCATCGATTAAGGCGCCGCCTGAATTACCAGGATTAATAGAAGCATCGGTTTGGATAAAGTTTTCAAATGTGTTAATGCCTAAGCCACTACGTTGTTTTGCACTGACAATCCCTTGTGTGACAGTCTGTCCTACGCCAAATGGATTACCAATGGCTAACACAGGATCGCCAATGCGTAATGTTTTGCTTTCACCAATTAAAATGACTGGTAAGTCTTTTTTGTCAATTTTTAACACGGCCAAATCAGACTCAGCGTCTGAGCCTAATAAGGTCGCATCGACCTCTTGGCCACTGTTTAATTTCACTTTAATTTCTGTGGCATCTCGAATCACATGATTGTTGGTTAGGATAATGCCGTCTTTGTTGACGATCACACCTGAGCCTAATCCCGGTTGCTGTTCGCGCACAGAGCCGCCACCTTGAGAAGGATCACCAAAAAAATGTCTAAAAAAGGGATCTTGGAATAAGGGATGCATCTCAATGGAGATTTCTTTGGTGGTATAAATGCTGACTACAGCAGGCATGGCGAGTTCAACGGCATCAGCATAAGACATGAGTGGCAGATCAGGTTTGTTACTGACTTGGAAAGTGGGCGTACTAGCGAAAGACTCAGGCCAGACATTGAGCGTCGCTAAAATAAATGGGGAAGCCGCAGCGATTGCAATGAATGCTATGCCAGAGGCAATTTTTCTACTTAGTTTGATCACAGGATCCTCCCTTTACTTATTATCAGGAAAACTACATTATATCCGTTTTCAGTTGGCTTAAAAGCCTGTATACGGCTTGAAGAAATACCTTAGTGATTATAAGGACAAACATGTCAAAATTACATACTTTGGGTCTTCATCATGTTGCTGTATTTGTTACAAAGTTTGATGAATGCCTAGATTTTTACACGCGAGTATTGGGTATGGTCATCGAATGGCATCCTGACCCTGATAATGTATACCTGAGCTCTGGTAATGACAACTTAGCATTACATCGGCAAGTAGATGCAGCTTTAGGGGTACAACGTTTAGATCACTTAGGATTTATTATTTCCACACCAGAAATGGTGCATGCTTGGTACGATCGGTTGCAATCAGAAGACACGATACAAGTGCTGACTGAGCCTAAATTACATCGAGATGGTGCGACCAGCTTTTATTGCCTGGATCCGGATGGGATCCGAGTGCAAATGATTTATCATCCCCCTCTAGAGGGAAAATTTATAATACAAGGAGAGGCAGGATAATGTTTGGCAGTAATTCAACAGGGTGGACGGCATTGGCTATTGCTGCTGGGGTTGGCGTTGTGAGTGCCTATCTTTGGGGACAGCAGTTTGGTCCCGTGATTGTCGCGTCTCAACAACCTATACAACCAGTAGATACTCCTCAGAGAGATCCTAGTTTGACAGCTGAAGAACCTTTAGAAACAGGCTCTCCTCTAGAGAACGATGTGTTTGAGCCTGCGCCTGCGCTTCATGGTGCCGATCCTGAAGCACTGCAGAGTGAGGCTCCAGTTGAGGAAGGGGTGCTAATTCCTCATCCAGGAGATCCCCATGAGCAAGGTGTATCAGAGGTGCCTGCAAGACCAATCCCTCTTGCCGATGACAGTGAGTTCGCGGTTCTTCATGAGTCCTCTGATGGAGATCCTGCCGCGCTTCGTAATTCAGCGCAAGCCATGCTTGATTTGGCACGTAATCCATCTGTCACACAGTTGGCAGAGCTTGGACGCGCGGCTAGTGATTTGACATTAGATCTACGGGGGGCTGAGGGAGTTGTTGATGCAGCACTTCAGGCTACAGAAGATGCATTGCGTCACGCGACTACAGTGGGAAAAGCTAAATTCGTGCTCTAGTCAGATCAGTCATCCTCTACGAGGCTTAATTGTGGGCCGCTGTCTGTGTCTTTATTTTGAAAGCGATTAGCGGGCTTCTCGCTTTCTTTGGTAGGGGTTTGATCTGACGCATTGGGATTGGGAGCAGGCTCTTTGTTATTCAGAGCGATGCGTAATTTCAAATTATTACGCGAGTCTGCATTTTTAAGGGCATCTTCTAAGCTGACTTTTCCTTCCAAATACAATTTTTCTAAGGCCATATCAAATGTTTGCATGCCTAGGTTATCAGAGCGTTCCATGATGTCCTTGATGCTGTCTAGTTCTCCGCGTCGAATGAGATCGGCAACGAGAGGTGTGCCCAGCATAATTTCTATGGCGGCAACCCGTTTTTTATCAGGTGTGGGTATTAAACGTTGAGAAATGATCCCTCTGAGATTAAAAGATAAGTCTAAGAGTAATTGAGGTCTTTTTTCTTCTGGGAAAAAATTGATAATGCGATCTAAAGCTTGATTAGCATTGTTTGCGTGTAAGGTAGACAAGCATAAGTGCCCTGTTTCAGCAAAATCGATGGCATTTTCCATAGTTTCTCGAGAGCGAATTTCCCCAATTAAAATCACATCTGGGGCCTGTCGGAGGGTGTTTTTTAAGGCCTCATCGTAACTGATGGTATCGATACCAACCTCTCTTTGACTGACAATAGAATGCTTGTGTGCATGTACAAATTCAATTGGGTCTTCAATGCAGATAATATGACCTGCATGACGTTCATTACGATAATCAATTAAGGAGGCCAGGGAGGTGGATTTACCGGAGCCTGTTGAACCTACAAATAACAGCAAACCTCGCTTCTCCATGATTAGCTTTGTTACTGTTTCTGGTAATCCTAAACTCGAATAATGCGGGATGCTAGTATGAATGTTACGAATGACCAGTGCAACGTTATTACGCTGTATATAAATATTGACGCGAAATCGACCAATATCTGGCGGGGATATTGCCAGATTCATTTCTAATTTTTTTTCAAAATTCTTCTTTTGCTCCTCATCCATAATCGAGTAAGCGATTTGCTTTACAAACTCAGCAGTCAGAGGAATATCATTTAAAGGTTTTAAATGCCCAAACACTTTTAGGCTAGGCGGGGCATCCGCAGTAAGATATAAATCTGACCCATCTTGTTCCTTCATCATTTTAAGTAGGTCAAGAAGCTCCATTGTATATACCTTGCTCTAAGTTGATATCAGTTATGTTATTATCGTTCAGGCGTCTAAAAAGATTAGTTGAGGGATCCCATGGAACAATACATGATTATCTTAGTCGTTGTTGCGGTGCTCTTTGCCTTTCGGGGTATTAAACAGGTCCCTCAAGGGTTTCAATGGACTGTGGAGAGATTTGGACGTTATGTCCAGACTTTGGAGCCTGGTTTACACATTATTGTCCCTTTTGTCGATCAAATTGGTGTGCGCCTCAATGTCATGGAGCAAGTTCTAGATATTCCGTCGCAAGAGGTGATTACGCGCGATAATGCCATGGTGACAGTAGATGGGGTGTGTTTTTATCAGATATTTGATGCCCCCAAAGCTGCTTATGAGGTAAGCGGTTTAGAGCATGCCATTCGCAATCTCATCATGACCAACATCCGAACGGTATTGGGTGGTTTAGACTTGGACGAAGCTTTGTCGAAGCGTGATCACATTAATACTCGGCTCTTAGGGGTTGTAGATGAAGCCACTACGCCTTGGGGTGTGAAAGTCACTCGTATTGAAATCAAAGACATTACGCCACCTAGTGATCTGGTAGACAGCATGGCTGCGCAGATGAAAGCAGAGCGTAATAAGCGCGCTCAGATCTTAGAGGCAGAGGGCTTTCGTCAAGCTGCTATTTTGAAAGCAGAGGGTGAGAAGCAATCACTCGTGTTGGATGCAGAGGGTCGGAAAGAAGCGGCATTTCGGGATGCTGAAGCCAGAGAGCGTCAAGCGGCTGCAGAAGCAAAAGCCACAGAGCTGGTGTCGCAAGCCATTTCAAACGGAAATGTCAGCGCACTGAATTATTTTGTTGCGCAAAACTATATCCAAGCTTTCGGCAAGTTAGCCACCAGCAGCCAAGACAAACTGATTTTGATGCCGATGGAAGCAACCTCGCTATTAGGTGCGCTCGGTGGTATTGGAGAAATTGCAAAAGAAGTCTTTGGCAAAAAAGAGGCTAAATCATGAATAGCTGGCTGATTGAAAATTGGCAGTATTGGCACTGGTGGGTATTAGGGTGCAGTGTGGCTGTCTTAGATCTGATTTTGGGTGCTAATTTTGCCTTTGTTTGGACCGGTGTTGCTTTATTAATAACTGGGGTTTTTGCGTTACTTTTTCCTAACATTGCGGGTGTTTGGCAACTGTGCTTTTTTGCCATTTTTGAACTGGTGTGTTTGTGGATTTGGCGCTATGTGATTGTCAAACGGGCTCAAAGTCACTCAGATAGACCAGATTTGAATAAGCGCTTACATAGTCATATTGGACAAGTCTATGAGTTGACACGGGATGTTGTGGATGGAAAAAGTGCGATTAAAATTCATGATTCTGATTGGTTAGTGAACTGTTCCGAACCTTTAGCTGCTGGCTCACGTGTCAAAGTACGGCGCGTAGACGGGGCAACCCTGATCGTCGAAAAAGAAGGTTGAGTGTCAGAAATGGTCTAAAAGAAACACTGGTAAAATATCCTCATCTAGTCACCCCAAAACATTGACCCTAGCAGTCATATTTGCCAGAATGCCGCTTAATAGAGGTCAAAGTACCCAGCCGTGATTTTTGAGGAGACAATTATGAAACAGCAGGATGTAAACGCAGACAAGGCCTGTATGTCTAAAAAATATCAAGTCACTCGACAAGATTTGCCTTTGTCTTGCCCCATGCCTGACATGGCTCTTTGGAATGCACATCCTAAAGTTTATCTTCCTATTGAGAAAACTGGAATTGCCACATGCCCTTATTGTGGTGCGTATTATATGCTAACTGACTTTTAGTTCATAAATTTATGCATGATTCACAAGCCGATAAGATTCTAGTGGTTGGACCAGCCTGGGTTGGTGACATGGTCATGGCACAAGTGGTTTTTAAAGCCATTAAGCAGCAGTCACCTCATTGCCAACTCGATGTGATTGCACCAGCCTGGTCGCTTGCCTTATGTCAGCGTATGCCAGAGGTGAACGCATTGATCCCTTTACCATGTCAACATGGTGAATGGGGGTGGGCGAAACGTCGAGCGCTGGGTAAACAACTGGAAAAAAGTAACTATACCCAGGCTTATGTATTACCTAATTCTTGGAAATCGGCTTTGATTCCTTTTTGGGCAAAGATCCCCAGACGCATTGGTTGGTTAGGGGAAATGCGTCTGGGTTTATTAAATCATTGGCAGCGATTAGAAAAAAGCAAACATCCCTTTATGATTCAACGTTTTGCTGCTTTAGCCCAACAGTTCCAACCAACGGCAGTTGCGGATATCGCCATACCTCAGTTATTGTGCCGAGATACGGATCAACAAGCATTAATCCATGAACATCAGTTAGATCTGGATAAACCGGTGCTCGTGTTAGCGCCTGGCGCAGAATTTGGACCTGCGAAAATCTGGCCTGCGGCATACTTTGCCGAGGTGGCTAATGTTTACTTGAGTCAAGGATGGCAGGTATGGCTATTAGGTTCCCCCAATGATCGTGAAGCTGGACAAACAATTTCGTCTCTCACGCAAGATCAATGCATCAATTTCATTGGAAAAACCACTTTGGCTGCAGCTATAGATTTACTGAGTTTATCTCAAGCAGTGGTTTGTAATGATTCAGGCATGATGCACATTGCGGCTGCTTTAGGAAAAACTGTAGTGGCTGTCTTTGGTTCCACCTCACCACAATTTACACCGCCTTTGGGCGATCGTGCTCAAGTATTGCAATTAAAACTAGCTTGTCAACCTTGCTTTCAAAGAACCTGTCGCTATGACCATTATAATTGCTTGAAACAACTCAAGCCACAGCAAGTGCTTTCTGCTTTACAAGCAGGTTCGCAGGTTAAGTTATCATGATGCGATCTCATGCTCTGCGGGTGCTATTAATCAAGATGTCCTCTTTGGGAGATTTGATTCATGTTTTTCCCGCCATTACAGAGCTAACAATACAGTATCCTAATTTAACGATTGATTGGGTCGTAGAGGAAGCCTTTGTAGCAGTACCTGCTTGGCATCCTGCAGTGAAGCGAGTCATCCCCATTGCGTTACGCCGTTGGCGTAAAGCCATCTGGCAGTCGCGCTCAGAAATTAAGGCTTTTTTAAAACAACTACGCCAAACACACTATGATGTCATTATTGATGCACAAGGTTTAATCAAAAGCGCGGTAGTCTCTAAGCTTGCACAGGGGACGACTATCCACGGCTTTGATGTAGAGACTTTGCGTGAATCGATTGCTCGTTTTGCGTATCATCAAACACATCCTACGCCGCAAATACATGTAGCACTTCAGTACAAAGCGCTATTTGCTCAGTCCATGGGTTATATTGCAAATGACCTGATTCAATATGCAGTCAATGTGCCTACGGCACATTACTTGCAGCAGCCGTATATTTTTTGTTTTCATGGTACAACTTGGGATACTAAACATTGGCCCGTAGCCTATTGGCAAGCGTTTATTGAAGAGATGAAGGCAACTGGATATAAGCTCATTTTGCCTTGGGGTAGTGTCACAGAGCGTGATCGGGCACTGTTGCTACAAGCAGATAACACACACGTTGAAGTATTACCTAAACAGGGTCTGACAGATCTAGTAACATTGATTCGTGGTGCTGCAGCTTGCGTGTCAGTAGATACAGGTCTTGGACATATTGCTGCAGCTTGTGATGTGCCAACAGTATTTCTTTTTGGGCCCACAGATGCAGCACGAGTAGGAGGTCTGGCTCACCAACAAGTCAACCTACAAGCTGCTTACCAGTGTGTTCCGTGTCACAAAAAAAGTTGCTTGTTTGTAGACACTCACGCATTTCCCCCGTGTTACTTATCTCTGTCTCCCAAACGAGTGGCAGATACGCTCCTGCAAAAAATAGGGGAGAGGACAGGCTAGAATGAAATCGATCTTATTACAAATCAGACAGTGCAATCGCGTCATTTTTTCAAATTGGCTTGGCAAGTGGGCCATTTTTTTAATGGTGATCGGGTTGCCTTTTTCAACGGCCATGGTCTCTACTGGAATGATTTTGACAGTAGTCGCTTTTTTCTTACGTGGGAACTGGCATGACAATTGGCAACAGATACGCTCACAACCTTTTATCAAAGGGGTAGGTATTTTACTAATGCTAATGAGTATGGGTGTGCTTTATAGTAGCGCCCCTTGGGCACTGATTAGAGAAAATTATCAGGACATCGCTAAGCTATCACTTTTTGTATGTTGCTTGCCCTTTATTAAATCACCAGCCATGAAAAAACAGCTACTGATAATCTTTACTATCGCAATGAGCATGCTTGTTTTATTATCTGATTTGAAATATTTTGGAGTGATTGACATTGGGCGGCAGTACGCGCGCTCGGCGGTATTTAAAGACTATCAAATCAATGCCTTGCTTTATAGCGTTTTAGTGTTTCTGTATTGCGTTTTGGCTCATGTCTATCCGAACTATAAAAAACTCTGCTTCACAGTTGCCGCGTTATTCACTATACAAACGATTTTTGTGAACGAAGGACGCATTGGCTACGGTTATATTAGTGTATTGATTTTATATTATGGCTGGGTTGTGGATCACTGGCGAGGCTTGTTAAAGAGCGCTGCCGTCTTAATTGGGATCTTTGCGCTGGCTTATCAATGCAGCCCCAACTTTAATAGTCGCATGACACTCTTATTCAGCGAGTTTCAAGCCTATGAACAGGTTTCCCAAAACTCTCCAGCTTCTCTACATTTAAGATTGAATTTTGCGCGTAATACCATACATTTAATTGAGAAAAAACCGTGGTTGGGTTATGGCACGGGATCATTTTCTACCGTTTATCAACAATACAGTGAGCAATTGGGTTGGGCAAAAACAAGCAATCCCCATAATTATTATTTGTTCATTACCATGCAGTATGGGCTACTAGGATTAGTCTTCTTGCTAGGTTTCTTGGTTTATTTGTGGTATCACACCTCAAGGCTACCTCAATTAGAGAAAATATTAGGCCGAGGGTTGCTGCTTATCTATGGATTTGGATGTTGTTACAACTCAATGCTGATGGATTATACCGAAACGATATTTTTTGCTCTAATGATGTCGCTGGTATATGTGGTGTATCAACCACCAGTGCGTACGAACACACTGCCTACTTTGCGGCACATTACGGTACATTGATATGCAAGCTTCGGTGATTGTGACTACTTATAACTGGCCTATTGCACTTCAACAAGTGTTGAAAGCATTGGCTGCGCAAACTCACCGTGGATTTGAGGTGATTGTTGCAGATGATGGTTCTACTCTAGAAACGACCGAATGCATAGAAAGTTTTCAAAAAAAATATCCGGTGCCTTTACGCCATGTGTGGCAACCTGACGAAGGGTTTAAAGCAGCTCAAATACGAAATAAAGCCATTGCCATTGCCGCAGGTAAATTAATTATCTTTATAGATGGTGATTGCATCCCTTTGCCGAATTTTGTAGAAAGACATTTGAAATTAGCGAGCCCTCGTTATTTTATTTCAGGTAATCGCGTATTACTGAGTCAATCTTTTACACAAACTCAATTAGCAGCTCCGCAAGCTGCTGCATTACATGAGTCGCGCGGTTGGTGGATGAGAAGAATGAAAGGCGAGTGCAATCGCATTTTGCCATTGTTTTCCTTGCCATTAGGCCCTTTGCGTAAATTAACACCTTTACGTTGGAAAGGTGCTAAAACTTGTAACCTAAGTGTATGGCGTGAAGACTTATTGGCAGTCAATGGTTTTGATGAACGCTATCAAGGGTGGGGTTTTGAAGACAGTGACTTGGTTATTCGCCTATTGCATCAGGGCATTAATCATTTATCGGGGCGTTTTTCTGTGCCCGTTTTGCATCTGTGGCATCCTGAAAATGCCAGAACACAAACCACTCGTAACTTGGAATTATTAAAAGCACGTCAGCGTGATCAAGTCGTGCAGGCAGAAATTGGGCTGAATCAATGGCTCAATCCCTTGTGAAGAAAGGAAGATACTCATGTCAAGAAGACCAACAATTACAGTAATTGGCGATATCATGTTAGATCGGTATTGGTTTGGAATAACCAATCGAATCTCTCCAGAAGCGCCTGTCCCGATTATTCACATTCAAGATCAGAAGAACTGCGTGGGTGGTGCTGGCAATGTCGCTTTAAATGTCGCAGCACAAGGTGCAGAGTGTCACCTCATTGGAGTGATTGGTCAAGATGAAGTAGGACAAAAAATTTTAGAGTTGTGTCATCAAGCAGGCATCTTGACTCATTTTGTGACCGTGGCCGATCATCCAAGTACTTTGAAATTACGTACTATGAGCCGTTCACAACAGTTGATTCGCATGGATTTTGAGAAAAAATATCTTTTGGATTTTGAGCTGATCAAAGCACAATTAGATCCGATCATTCATCAAACAGATATGTTGGTGTTATCAGATTATGCCAAAGGCGTTTTATCTGAAGCATCGCGGATCATCGATTATGCAAAAGCACATGGCGTTCCTGTGTTGGTCGATCCCAAACAAAGACAATTCGATGCCTATCGTGGTGCGACCATTATCACTCCTAACACCATTGAGTTTGAGGAAGCAGCTGGTTGCAGTTGGCAAGATGATGCCAGCATGCAGAAGAAAGCACTCAACATGTGTGAGCAGCTCGAAATTGACTCTATGGTGATCACGCGCGGAGAAAAAGGAATGACTGTGGTAACAGCACAACATCACTTTTCTGTACCCACTGTGGCAAAAGAAGTATTTGATGTGACAGGTGCAGGGGACACGGTCATGGCTACCCTGTCAGTTGAACTGGCAAAAGGCAATACATTAGTTGATGCTGTACACACGGCTAATCGCGCCGCTGCGATTGCTGTTTCTAAATTAGGGACAGGCGTTGTCAGTGAACAAGAATTAAATCAAGTCTATCAGATGCCGACTTTCCGTCAACGCATTGTTGATGAAGACGTGTTGTTAGATCAAGTGCAGATGGCCAAACAACGTGGTCAACGTGTGGTCATGACAAATGGCTGTTTTGATATTCTACACCCTGGGCATGTGCAATATTTGCATCAAGCAAAAGCGTTGGGCGATCTATTGATTGTTGCGGTTAACACAGACGAATCGGTGAAACAACTAAAAGGACCTGCGCGCCCTGTACATCCTCTATGGCATCGTATGGAAGTTTTAGCAGGATTAACGTGTGTAGATTGGGTAGTGCCTTTTTCA
>JAHFQF010000224.1 GCA_023266435.1 Legionellales bacterium
AGCGATTGCTGTATAGCTATTTATTTCGCAAATATTCTTTTTTTCTAGAGAAGAATCCTGCTGAGCTTTTTCAAAATATCCGCAATGTTTCTAGTATGTTGTCTATGATATTGCTCCCTGCGATGATGGCGCTAACAGATATATTTGTCATTTTTTCAATATTCTTTATGTTGGCATTTGTGCAACCGGTGGTGACTATTCCTGCTATCGTATTTTTTTCAAGTCTTGCTTTTGCTATCTATAGGTTTTCTAAAAATCGTGCAGTGCGAATCGGTGAGATTTCACATCGCCAAGGTGTGGCAATGCATCAATGGATGCATCAGTCATTTGGAGGAATAAAAGAAGTAAAAATTTTAGGGCGTGAAAAGTTTTTTATTGAGCATAGTATTTTTCACAGCCGAGAACTAGCTTGGGCTGGTCTGAAAGGGCAGTTATTAGCGCAAACTATGAGGCCATTTATCGAGTCTGTATGGTGTACAGTAGCTGTATTATTTGTATTAGGTGCAGTTTGGACTGGTAGAGAGTGGAGCGCGATCCCAATTTTAAGTGTGTTTGCTGCCGCTGCTTTTCGGATGATCCCTGCATTGAATAAAATAATGAACGCCGTGATTTCTATTCGGCAGGCTTCTTACCAAGCAAATGCTGTCTCTCAAGAGTTACGAGATTTTGATCCTCTGATGAACGATTTTTTTAAGATACAAGCCCAGAAATCGTTTTTGCCATTTAATAGGGAAATAATTTTTAATTTTGTCAGTTACTCCTATCCGGGAGCGAAATTTAATGCACTGAGAGAAGTGTCTTTTACTCTTAAAAAGGGCGAGAACATTGCTTTTATAGGTGCTTCAGGGGCTGGAAAGACCACGATGGTTGATGTTTTATTGGGACTTTTGCAAGAGAAGAGTGGACAAATTTTAGTGGATGGTCATATATTAAGCGAAGAAGATAAGCCCTCTTGGAGAAAGCACTTTGGATATATACCTCAAAATATTTATTTAGCAGATGATACAATTCGCCATAATGTTGCTTTTGGAGTGCCAGATGAAGAAATTGATGAGAAAAAATTATACGAAGCAGTGGAGATGGCAAGTTTAAGAAATGTTATTGATCAGCTTCCATTAGGAGTTGATACTTATATAGGAGATCGCGGTGCTCGTTTATCAGGTGGGCAGCGGCAACGTATTGGGATAGCTAGAGCACTCTATCAGGATCCGGATATCCTCGTGCTAGATGAGGCTACCTCTGCTCTTGATAATAAAACGGAATGGGAAGTGACACAAGCTATTAAAAGCTTAAGTGGTAAAAAAACTTTGGTCTTAATTGCTCATCGTTTATCCACTGTAGAATATTGTGATCGAATCTTTTTTATGTCCCAAGGGAAAATAATTGCTTCAGGGACTTATAAAGAATTAATGCTCAATAATGATGAGTTTAGGCATTTTGCGCGAGCTGAATAAAAAATAGATATTTTTCTTTCAAATCCAATAGTCAACGACACTGATAGTAAGCGTATTATAAAAGCAGGGTTATTGTATGAGATTTTTCAAGTTGATATACAATAAATAAAAGTTGCCTAACATAATAAATACTTTATAACGTAAACGATGTTGCAGTATTTCATTCTCTGCTAAACAACAAGGATGTTGATTATGCCACGTCGTTCAGATTATACGCCTACCCCTTATCACCTCTATGAAACACACCTCGATTTTTATATTCATTCACCTGATTATGTGACGTTAACTTCCCAGCATCGCTTTATGCCGCGTGAAGGTAGGGTAGGAGAAGTCATTGAGCTCAATGGCGAGGAAATTGATCTAAGAGCATTGGCTATTCAAGTTGGTTTTGAATCCACGCAATTAGAATTAGGGGTGGACTATACGATAGAAGTCTTAACAAATCTTAAAGGTGAGCCAACCAATGAGACTGTATTAAGACTATTACATCCACCTGCACAACCTTTTACTTTAATTATGCAAAATCATATTGATCCCACTCAAAATACATCTGGACACGGCTTATATCAAAGCGATGCTTTGTTAACCACACAATGTGAATCTGCAGGTTTTAGACGCATTACTTATTTTATCGATAGACCAGATAACTTAGCGACGTATCAAGTTTCAATGAATGCACCTGATGTACCCCAATTTAAAGAACTTTTATCCAATGGCAACTTAATATCTTATCAAAAATTACCTAATGATCGCCATGAGGCCATCTGGCATGATCCTTTTCCAAAACCAAGCTATTTATTTGCCATGGTCACTGGTGATCTGCGAGGGCTAGATCAAGTTTTTACAACTCAAACAGGTCAACCTGTGCAAGTTCGGGTGCTGGCAGAACCAGAGTATGTTGATCAATTAGGTTATGCACAAGATTTGGTTTTGAAATCATTGGCATGGCAAGAAGCAGCTTTGGGATTAACCTATGATTTAGACAGATACCATTGTGTGGGTGTCAAGTCATTTACCCAAGGTGCCATGGAAAATAAAAGCCTCAATATTTTTAATGCTTCTTTAATGGCCTCTTCGCGAGAGTATTCTACTGATGCTGTGTATGAATATATTGAGCATGTCATCCCTCATGAGCTGATGCACAACTATGCAGGTAATCGTGTCACCATTCGTACTTGGCATGAATTGGCTTTAAAAGAAGGTTTAGCCACTTTACTTGAGCGGCTGTTTGTAGAAGATAACAGTAAAAGTAAAGTGCCTCGCATTGATGATGTGTTGGGATTGATTGGAGGGCAATTTAAAGAAGACGCGGGTAATGCAAAGAAAGCCGTCAGACCAGAAAGTTATGATGTATCGAATGAACTATACACAGCGACTACCTATGATAAAGGCGCAGAAATCCACTATATGTTACGTCATTTATTAGGCCCAGATCGCTGGGTTCATGCCATTCGTCAATACTTTGCTGAACGCGATGGACAAGCCATCACTTTTGAGGATTATCTGGATACGATGGGACGAGCTGCAGGTAAGGATTTAAGTCAATTCATGCGTTGGGTGACCCAGCCTGGAACCCCTGAACTAGAAATAGAAGGTGTGTATGATGCAAGAACTAAAGAGTATCGCTTGACAGTACGACAAACGAATGTTGCTGAACCCTTATTGTTTCCGCTACAAATGGGATTGCTGGATCCAGATGGCCGAGAAATACCACTGCATCTAAAAGGTCAACCGGGATCTTTAGGAACAACCGCTTGCTTGGAAATGAATCAACGCGAACAAACTTTTGTCTTTACTGGCGTGAGAA
>JAHFQF010000056.1 GCA_023266435.1 Legionellales bacterium
TATTGGATACTTCTGCTTGTGTGTCTAGACGAAATGCCAATGTTTCGCTATTGAATTCAAAATCACCATGCTCACTATTTTCAGCAGACGTATCATAAATGATTTGAGGATCATTAGCGATTACACCGCCATCGACAAACCAATGAGTCAGATATTTCCAAGCTTTAAAGTAAAAAGGGATTGATACACTACCCAGCGCCACAGCATCCACAATCGGTGTGTCTTTATAAACCTCAGAGTCAGCGCTAAAAAGATCTAAATGCTGCGTAGTAAGATTGGTAACGCAAATTGTTAAGTCTTTGTAACTATGATTGTTTGGATCTTGAGCTTGTTCACGCAATGCCCGTAATTGTGCAAAAGTAACACGGCGATAATTAGCCCCTAGTTTTTCAGTAGTAATATTTTCTAACCAAGTGACAATTTTATCTTTTTCATAGACGCCATATTCTCTGAAAAGGTTCCAAGTAAATGGGTTATACCAGCGCTTGTAGACCATGTCTTTTAAGCTTTGAGCAGACAAATATTTCTGAATTTCTTTTGAAGTGCAACCAATGGAAATCAAATAAGCCGTGATAGCGCCTGCAGATGTGCCAGCTACACGGTCAATTTGCTTTAAAATGTCGAGTTCCTCTAAGGCTTGTACAGAGCCGACATAAGCAAGCCCTGCGGCACCACCGCCTTCAAAGGTAAGATTTTTGGCTTTAAAGGGATTTATTTCTCGAATCATTGCCTCACGGGTAGGCCTGAATATACGCATTGAAAACATCCTTGTTTCATTGAAATATGTGCGATCTTGATATTAGCAAGAGTTTCTCTAACTATGCAAGTAGGTCATGATAAAGGTGGCGTAAGGAGATGGATTTTAGCCAATCTGCCAAAGATGAATTTTTAAATTTAGCTGACCATAATGAGTATTTTTTAAAATTAGGCTTTGCGGTAAGGCGTGAATACGCGTGGATTCGTACTGCGTAAATTGTAGCTCCCAATCGCTCTGATGTAAGTGTTGCGCAAGACCTTCTGGAGAGACGTGTAATGAGTTAATTTTCAGGCTATGAGCAGGAATGGCACGTATCCATTGCGCTAAACTGTCAACAGGGAGTGGGATGCCGAGTAATTCATAGGCAGCTTCTTCGATATTACTTGCAACAAAGTCATGCCCCTTGGTCGAGGTGACCATGAGATGATGATCGGAACCTTTTATTTGCAAGAGTGTTTTTCCTAGCCAATCTTTAAAAACCAGGATGTCTTCATGGGGGCCATGTTGCCAATGAAAGCGGAGTTGTGCGCCGTCTCCTTCAATGGGGGACACTTGTACACGACCTGCAACGGTAAAACGCTCAAGCTGTAGCATGTGTTGATAATGTGTGCTCCACAAGGGAGATTGCTGGTAAGCAATACCCATGCGAGAGTCAGTAGTCTGGCAACCCGTGAGTATTGAAAATAAACAATAAAGAAAGGTGATACGCATTAATTTCATCTGCGCATCATGCCATACTTGTTTTAAAATTGCGACTGAATCACGAGCCAGAGAGTGCTGCCAATGTAGCATTGACATTTTTTCACTGTCCAGTAGATACTAAAATCTGATTGAAACACCCAGAGCTATTTTAACGTAAAAACAGGTATGTGCGTTTTTATCAAAAGGATTGATTTATTTTTGTAAGGAGACAGTTAAAATGAGCGCAACTCAACAACCACAGCAGATTGCACAAATCTATACTCAAGATCCAACGGTAGGGAAAATAGAAAAAATTGCGTTAGAAGGCGCGATTGCGGAAGGTCCCTCCGATGCTTATGTTGCTGCACCCAGAGATTATTATTTTACGCGCTATAGTGATAGAAAAACGCGAGACTTTATTTTTGATCCCGCTAAGAATCCAATGCAGTTTGATCAAGTGAGTACTTTCGTTGTGATTAATCAAGTGCGCGAGATGTACACACGTGCACTCAATAGAATAGCTCAGCAAGGGGGCTCGCGGTTAGCGGGTTGGCAGTGGGGTGCAGCCCCCATCACTTATAAAATACGAGCTGGTGATGATGCGAATGCGTATTATAGCCGTGACGAGAGGGTGCTTGCATTTTTTACTTTTTATTCTACTTCGGCACGTAAACAGATTTATACGAGTGAGTCTTTTGATGTGGTAGCGCATGAAGCAGGACACGCGATATTAGATACACTGAAACCAGGTTTTTTTGACAGTTGGCATCCGCAAACAGGAGCAATACATGAAGCGTTTGGTGATCTGACGGCTATCTTCTCGGCGATCAGTATTCCCTCTTTAAGGCAATAACTTATTGGTAGAAACGCGGGGGGAAATTAATAATAGCTCTTTTTTAAATAAGCTTGCGGAGCAATTCGGCCAAGCTATATTGCCAAAGCAGGATTTTTTACGAAATGCCAGTAGCGTTGTCAAGTTAGGCGAAGTCAGTGACGAGGTGCATGATTTGTCTGTAGTATTAACTGGCGCAGTGTATGAAGCTTTGATTCAAGTAACAAACTATGAGTTAGAAAAAAATCGAGGCACGCAAGAGCCAGAGGCAACCTTATTATTGACCAGCCAAAAGATATTAGACTTATTCTTGAGAGCAATTTTAGCAGCACCCGTCAAAGACGTTATTTTTGCTGATATCGCGAGCTGGATGATCAGGCTCAGTGCTCCAGAGCATACAGCGATTATCAGACGAGCATTTGAACGTCGCAATGTGCCTTTGATTTTTAATGCAGATGCGCTCGACAAAGCAGCCGGGTTACCTCCTGCGAAAATGATGAGTTCAGCAAACATAAACCATCAGACTTGTTGCGGCACTTTGCACAAAGAAATTGGTAAATCCATGATTAGAGCAGCGGATAAGAAAAGAGCACGGTTAGCTGCTACTGTAAATGAGCCTGTGATGAGCCCTGTTTTACCGCACAGTCCACCGGCTATTACGTCTTCCTATGCTGGAAGCAGTGTATCGCAATCTCCTGTAACGACGCCCATGAGCTCGATGACTCTGAACGAGAGAGATATTGACATTACGCCGCAGGACATGGAGCGTGGTCTGACAGAGATAGTCACAACTTACTCTGTTACAAAAACGTATATAGTACCGAAACTAAGAGCAGCCCCTTAAAGCACGTTGAACAAGGGGATTTTGTTAGTTTTCCTGAAAAAATCCTGGATAAGAGAGGTTTGCTTATCCAGGGTTGTCGGTTTTTAGTGGTAATCTGCGGATTAAGGTTTGAATTTATCCATGGTTTCTGTCAGTAAACTATGTTTTGGCGTTTTTTCTAGAGCGCTTTGCCAGACTGCAGAAGCCTCTTGATGTTTGCCAGCAATCCATAACACTTCGCCTAGATGTGCTGCAATTTCACTGTCTGGCTTGATTTGCATGGCTTTTTTTAACCAAGTGATAGCTTCTTCAGTATGGCCTTGTTTATATTTTAGCCAACCCATGCTGTCTAACACGGTAGGATTCGTGGGCTCTATCGCGAGAGCAGTCTTTAAAAGCGCTTCGGCTTCTTGAAAACGAGTGGTCCGATCGGCCAAGAGATATCCCAATGCATTTAATGCATGTACATTTTGAGGTTGTTCTTTGATGATATAAGACAAGTCTTCCTCAATGATTTCAATGAGCCCCATTTTTTCAGCGACGTAGCTTCTAGTAACTCGCGCATTCAAATCTTCTGGGTGAGCTTGAATCAGATTATCTAACAGAGTCATCGCACTAGGATAGGCCTCCATTTCAATCAAAATTTCTATTTTAGTGGCAGAGACTTTTTGCAAATCTTCATTGCTGGTAGGTTGAGTGTCTTCTAACAGGTGTAAGGCATCTTTGTATTGTTGTTGTTCTGCCAGCAACCATGCTGCACGTATGTGTGAGTTAATATGGAATGGTCCTTGCTCTACATTGTCATAACGTGTGATGGCTTCTTTGACACGGTGTTCTAACTCTAAGACTCGGCCTAAGAAATAATTGGCTGTGTCCGCATATTCGGGATCATGTTGCGCTTGACTCAGAAAATAAGTGGCATCTGAGAGCCAATTACTTTCCATGCTGAGACGTGCTAATTCTAATGCATCAACTGCTTTTAAATCAGAACGTGATTTCATGAGCTTCAACTGCGCATGGGCTTCTTCCATTAATTTTTGTTCAGATAGCATTTCTAGATAAAATTTTTGTATTTGAAACGAAGGTTTTTGGTGATTGGCTTTTGCGAGCAAGGCAAGTCCTGCTTTGATATCGCCTTGTTTAATTAAAAGTGCTGATTTGAGTTGAATGCCTTCATTAGAATTAGGAGCTCTGCTTGTAACAAGGTCGATGTGCTTTTTGGCCAAATCATATTCCTGTACGCTGAGATAAATGCGACTTAATGCAATTTCGCCTGCTAATGTTTTTTCAATGTTGATTAAAGACAGGGCCTGTAATACCTGCATTTTATCTTTAGGCTGTGTTAATTCTTGATACAGTAAGTCAAATTGTTCAGCCGCAGTTTGGCTGTCATTCTGTGCAGCTTGTTCCAAATAGGGCACGGCTTGCTCTGGCTTTGCCAATCTCATCAACAGGGCGGCTGTGGTCAGCTGTGCTTCGGTGTCTAAGGGTGCATTTTTGGCCCAAATCTCTGCAGGGATTAGGCTGGTCGCGACATCACTGATAGAAACAGCGAGCTGTGTAGCCGCTTTAGCAATTTGAGGATCTTGACTAGTCTGTGCTGTGACGACATAACTGCTTAATGCGACATCATATTCACCTCGGTAAATGGCCATCTCGGCAACGAGCAGTGAATACGTTTCTTCAGCTGAAAAGTTCCTGAAAATATGTTCATTAGCTAAATTATCTGGGGCGATCGCCGCCTCTGGTTCGGCCAAACTCCAACTTGAGTGACTTAGTGAACCAGCTACGATGATTAATAGACAAAAAAAGCGTAAACTATCCATGGCCCTTTTCCTTACTCACTGAGTGTCAGATTTTTGACACTCTTCTAACAAGTTATTTGACTTGTTGTCGGCCAATTTTTGGAAATCATGAGAACCGAACTCGGAGTTTTTGTAAGTACCAAAGCTAGGCAGGATGTGAGTTGTAGAGCGACCAATTGGCGCATGGATGGCGATGTTGCGAGACAACTGGCCTCCGGCCTAGACTAACTCAAACCAAAACTTCGAGCTGGGGTTTAGTAATATTGATGGGGTGTGAAAACACTGATTGTTGAATTTGGTGGATAGATGTTACTTGCGCTTGGTATCAGTCATAAAACAGCACCGATCTCTGTCCGGGAGCGCTTCGCCTTTACTGCGGATGAAGTACAACGGGCTTTAGAGGATCTACACCAAGAAACAGGTGCAGAAGAAGCACTTTTGTTATCTACGTGCAATCGCACGGAGGTGTATTGTTATGGCGCGGCCAAATCTGACATCCTGACTTGGTGGCAATCTCGTCGATCATTAAAAGACAATCTCTTGACGCCACATCTTTACCATCATACGAATCACATGGCGGTTGCGCACATGATGCGTGTAGCCTCAGGCTTGGACTCATTGGTCTTGGGTGAGCCTCAAATTTTAGGACAACTCAAAGACGCCTATAGATCTGCAAAAGAGCAGGGCCTGCTTGGTAAACAATTGAGTCGCTTATGCCAGTCTGCATTTCAAGTGGCTAAAATCGTGCGCACTTCTACAGGCATCAGCACCATGCCTGTGTCTGTCGCTTATGCTGCAGTCAATCTGGCCAAACATATTTTTTCGGATTTAAAAGAAACCACAGCGTTATTAATTGGGGCGGGAGATACCATTGTATTGACTGCACAACATTTAAAACAAGCTGGTGTAGGCAAGCTTATTATTGCAAATCGGACTTATGAGCGTGGGCAGGCTGTGGCACGACAGTTTGATGCCAGTAGTATTTTATTAAATGATCTGCCTGATTTTTTACCTAAAGCAGACATCGTGGTCAGTGCGACCAGTGCACCAGTACCTATTATTGGTAAAGGCGCGATGGAAAGCGCATTAAAACAAAGAAAACATAAGCCTATTTTCATGGTGGACTTGGCAATTCCTAGAGACATTGAACCAGAGGTAGCACAATTACAAGACGTGTATTTATATACGGTGGATGATCTGCAAGGGATGATTACTGAAAATGCTAAAGCACGTTTACAAGCAGCCAAGGAGGCTGAAAAAATTGTTCTGGAAAAATCCCAGGATTATATGACATGGTTGCATTCGCAAGATGCTTTTCGTATTATCCAGCAGTTTCGCGATCAAATGCAGACTATGTGTTCCGAAGAGCTGGCTACTGCTTTAAAATTGTTAGAGGCAGGTAAAACAGCAGAATGGGTGATGCAGCGTTTTGCGCATAATGTCACTCAGAAGTTATTACATGTCCCAACAGTACGTTTACGGCGCGCGGCTTATCGGCAAGAAGACCATGTACTCGAACTGTTTAAAACCTTATTAGAAGTAGATCTTCAGAATTAAGTAAATGTCTATGATTAAAGCATCTTTACAAAATAAACTAGAGCAACTGTGTGAGCGTTATGAGGAGCTGGGTCATCTGCTTGGTGACGTGAATGTTTTAGCCAACCAGCCACAATTTAAAAAATTATCTAAAGAATATGCAGAGTTGCGGCCGATTGTGGCTGGTTACCAACAGTATGATGCCGCTTATCAAAATTTATTGGCGATGCAAGCGTTGTTGTCTGATGCTGATCCTGAGTTGGCTGCCATGGCCAAAGAGGAGATTTTACCGGCTGAGCAAGCTGTTGCTGATTTGACGGAAGAGGTTCAAGTTTTATTACTACCCAAAGATCCGGATGATGATAAAAATATTTTCTTAGAAGTGCGTGCTGGGACAGGGGGTGATGAGGCGGCCATTTTTTCTGGTAATTTGGCGCGGATGTACATTCGATATGCAGAATCTCAAGGATGGCAAGTAGAAACTGTCAGCGAGCATGCAGGCGAGCATGGTGGTTATAAAGAAATTATTTTGCGCATAAAAGGCACTGATGTTTACAGTCAATTAAAGTTTGAGTCTGGAGCGCATCGAGTGCAACGTGTGCCGGTAACGGAATCTCAAGGACGTGTGCATACCTCTGCCTGTACCGTTGCTGTTATGCCTGAGGTGGAAATTGTTGATTCAGTCGACATTAACATGAATGATGTTCGTGTGGATACTTACCGTGCTTCTGGTGCTGGGGGGCAGCATGTGAACAAAACGGACTCTGCTATCCGCCTAACGCATATTCCCACAGGTGTGGTTGTAGAATGCCAGGATGAGCGTTCTCAGCATAAAAATAAAGCCAAAGCCATCAGCTTATTGAGTTCTAAAATATTAGCCATGGAGCGCAGTAAACAGCAGCAACAGCAGGCAGATACAAGGCGGAATTTAGTGGGCTCTGGCGATCGCTCTGAGCGCATTCGAACTTATAATTTTCCACAAGGTCGCTTGACTGATCACCGTATTAATTTAACATTATATCAGTTAGAAGACATCATGGAAGGTAATTTAAAATTGGTGATACAACCTTTAATGCGTGAACACCAAATGGATCTGTTGGCTTCTTTGGGTGAAGAATAAGTGACGCTAGCGGAAATTTATCAGTACTTGTGTGTGAAGTTATCTCATACAGAGTCTCCAACCAGTGAGGCTTGGGAGCTCTTACGTCATGCCACACCGTGGCAACCTAAAGATTTGATTGCACGACCCCAGGCAGACATTACACCAGACGCAGTACTGCAGTTAAAGCAATGGGTGACTTTACGCCAACAGGGTAAACCATTGGCGTATATTTTAGAGAAAAAACACTTTTGGAAATTTGATCTTGCCGTCAATGAGGCGGTCTTGATTCCACGGTCAGACACA
Organism: Legionellales bacterium; assembly: GCA_023266435.1. GTDB lineage: Bacteria > Pseudomonadota > Gammaproteobacteria > Berkiellales > Berkiellaceae > JAHFQF01. Next base: position 7,840 of record JAHFQF010000056.1, read on the forward strand.
GAGTGTTTAATCGAGTGGTTATTGGCTCAATTTCCTGAAGACTCAACGAAAACAGTATTAGATTTAGGCACGGGCAGTGGTGCGATAGCGATTGCGCTTGCAGTAGAGCGGCCTCATTGGCACATTATCGCTACCGATCAATCTGAGACTGCATTGAGCGTTGCCAAACACAATGCAATGACGCTGGGCGCAACCAATGTGAGTTTTTACTTGGGAAATTGGTTTGCTGCACTGGATCAGTCTGTGCCAGGTGTGTTTGACATCATCATCAGTAATCCTCCTTATATCGCGAATGATGATCCTTATTTACAGCAAGGAGATTTACCATTTGAACCTAAAATCGCGCTAATCGCCTCTCATCAAGGGTTTGAAGCATTGCATCACATCATTGCGCTGGCGCCCACCTTTTTGCAGGCACCTGGTTTATTGATATTAGAGCATGGTTATCAACAGCAAGCCCAACTCATGGTTCAATTAGAGATCGCACAGTATCAAAACATTCAAGGTCACTGTGATTATCAAAGTAATCCCAGATTTGTAACAGCAAGCAAGCCACTGAGAAAGGAAAGCCCATGAAGATTGAGTTACCTCGTGCCATTGCAACTCGTTTGTGGCAGATGGCTTTAGAAGCACCTGATAACATTTGTGGCATCATTCAAAAAAAACAAGCTCATTACTACATAGAAGCCATTCATCTTCCGCAACCTATAAATAATGAGTGGGTCTCTGCTTTGATACCTGAATGCGAACCATCTATTTGGGGATATTATCAATCTTTTCAACAAGATATCTCTACGCCTACCTTTTCTTGTTGGCAGGGCTTACCACAAGGGTGTATATTGATCGCGATCATGCTGGATATTAAGGGATTACTAGCATTCAAGGCGTTTCACTATGGAACAAATGGTGTGAGCACAGTGGACATTTCGTTAGCGTCTGAATAAGGCCATCGGCATTGTGCCGATTGGATACGCGAAGTAGTTAATTGACTAGTTTTTAAGTTAAGGTATTCTAATGCGTGTATTTCAACTATGCTTGAGTCAATTATGACGGAACCTTATGATTACAAGGTTGATCTTCCCAGTCGTATAGGTACGCCTCCACGTACTTGGAGACAGTTTTTTAAAAACACACTTTACTGGATTTTCCCTCCTACTTTGATATGGGGAACACTGTCATTCATAATTAACAAGCTACTGGGGCGTTGGTTAGGCAAGGTCTTAATGAGGCAACCTAAGCCCAGCGCTACGCCACATACGGTCGATGAGATCTATACGATTATCAAAGGTAAGCATGGGGCGGAGCCACCTAATGAAAAGGATGTGAATGATTATTTGCCGCGCCAATTTTATACATCGGAGGAGGCTCGTGCGCAAGCGGTTGTCATGGATTGTATGGATTACGGGAAGGACGCTTTAAACTATTCAGCAGACGACCCACAAAGTAATCCTTATCGGTCTGTTGGTGTCAAGCATGTGCAATTGATTGTGAATGAGCAATCAAAATTAGATACGTATTTTTGCGAGTATCAGTCAGAAAAAAGCCCACTTAACACTTTAAAACACGATCCTCTCACTGCGAATGCTCAGAAGGTTGCGGTGATATTCTGCCCAGGGCGTGCACGCTCAGGTAGATTTCTTCTGCCTAGTCTGATTCGAAATGCCTTGACTTACTGTCATCCTAATAAAATTTTGCAAAATTGGCGGGGGACTTTTACAAAGGGATTGCCTGCCCACATTGACGGTTTGCCAAAAACAGATTTACTAGATGATTTCAGTCCATATCGTAGTCTATTAAATGTGACTTTTGATTACCGAGGTATCAAAGACAGCGTTGGTCATGTCACTAGTGATTCGGACATGGTTGAAGACATCATGTCGGTGGTTTTTCACTTATTTTCAGAAGGGTATTTGCCAGAAAATATTGTCTTAAAAGGCCATTCGTTAGGTGGGGTCTGCGTAATAGCTGCTGAAAGGATTCAGGCATTACTTTCTCACCTAGATGATCCCGATTACCACCCTTATTTTAGAAAGCTATTTGGTCGAACACAGCTATCGGAGTTGGATTTTAAAGCATTTTTAAATCATCTGCGTTTTCATGGACCTTTTGTGCGTGGTGCGGCAACCCGTAGTTTTGGTAATTTACCGTGGACCATTGCTCAGAAACCTTGGATTACACTCAGTCGCAAAGGGTTTCCCAAATTAGGAAAAGTATTAACGTGGATAGTCTGGCCGTTTTTAGCGGTATTTGGCATGCTTGTCAAATTTGACTTTAATGTCACGGGAAGCTTTTTACGCTTACGCTTACGGCAAGCGCCCGCAGGATTTACATTCTTTACGCAGAAAGGCTTTACGGTCAGAAGTTTGCAGCAGAATTCAGACGAGCTTGATGCTTGCGATCCAAGTTTGGGTGATCAAACCATTCCTTATCCTGCAGCATTAGGGACATTATTAAAAAATACTTGGGTTGAAAGAATACATCGTGCAGTCAATGTTTTTTTAAACTGGATATCAAAATTCCGCTCACATGAATTTGAATCGCATCATAATTACATGGTATACGAGCAGGTGAAAAGTTTTTCAGAAAAAGTCTTGTATCAAGATGAGCGAGCTAAGGCTCTACAGGTCGATTATGAAGCCACTCCAGATAATGTAGGTCAGATCCATGATAAAGCGTCTGAGCGTGTCAAGGTGCATGGGTTAGGCTATGATCTAGAAAAGTGGTTTTTTATGCGATTTATCCCTAATTGCCAAGCGTTTACAGCGGGGTATTGTCAACAAAACCGAAAAGATTATTTGGATGACCCTGATAATTTGCATGAATGTAAGCAATCTGTTTCCACCGTGCCTGAAGCAGCCGCTGCAACGCTTGCGATGCTTAATGATGATGCTGAAGCAGGGAAAAAAAGCCGCGCGTATCTTGAGAGCATGCTTAGCTGGGGTCTACGCAGTTGTCACACGGCCAGACGTCATCTTTTAAATGACCCGGATGCGAATCATCGTTGCATCCCAGGGGAAGATGTCATGCAGCATTTATTAGAGCATTATAAAAGCTATCTTCAATCATGCGATGAGCAGTCTGTGACGTCCCCTTCGTCTTCTCCACGCAGTTCAGCAGGTCAATTAAAAAGAACGGAGAGTATGCGTGCGATGAAAAGAAGGCGAGACGATGAGTTCACAAGAGAGACTGCAGTACCTCCACCTGTTCTAACGGCGTATCAGGGATGGGATGGTGCTCCAGCCATGAGCTCTCTTGCACTTTCAATGCCACCACGAGTTGATGAGGGTAGGCCTACTACTCAAGAGAAATGTAATCCAACTTGATAAGGAATATCATATGAAATTAAAACGTTATTCGCACCATGTTAGGCGATTGGTGGTATTTTTTATTTTTTCTACTTTAAGCTTCTCTAGTTGGGCGGTGGCACCTGTCGTTGCTTTAAAATTGAATTTCATTGAAAAAATTAAAAACTTGGAAAACATGGGAGATGAGCTGTATTTTCATATTACAGAATACTCTTCTCTTTCTACCCCAGTGCATACTTTAGTACCCGAGTATCCAATTAATTGGGTTTCTGCTTACCTAGCCGAGGTGAAAAATGTGACGCTCTGGCAGCGTGCGTTAAAAGAGGGTGAGGCTGTTGAGTTGGCAATTTCTTTAACTGAAAGAGATGCACCGCCTTGGAATCTAGATGATTTGGTTGGGACTGTAAAAGTAAAATTTAGAAGAGATGGCAAGCAGTTAATTCAAGAGTGGAGTAGCTTGACCCCCTATACTGTCTTGCAACCTAAGCCTGTAAAACACCCTTCTAATGAAAAACAGTTTGTGCTGGGTGAAGGGAGCTATCAGTTAGGCTTAATCTTATCTGAGTAACAGTACTCAGTAAAGTGTAGGGGCCGGTCTCTGTGCCGGCCCGAGAGGCTTAGAGTAATAAACTGAAGTCAATGGCGCGCACATGTTTGGTCAGCCCGCCACAAGAGATCACATCAACGCCAGTTAAAGCAATGTCTCGAATCGTATCTAACGAGACGTTGCCGGAAGCCTCTAATGGACACTTACCTTGAGTGAGCATGACTGCCTCTTTCAGTAGAGGGAGTGTAAAGTTGTCTAATAAAATGCGATCAGGTTGTGCAGTTAAAGCGTCTTGTAATTGCGTGAGATTTTCTACCTCAATTTCCACCCAGACTTGAGGGTAATGTGTTTTTGCAGCCAGTACAGCTGCACGAGGTGACTCA
>JAHFQF010000225.1 GCA_023266435.1 Legionellales bacterium
AGTACAATGTATGCCTATTGGGCTAAAAAACGGCGCGTGGTGGATGTTCCGAATGCCAGAAGCTCACATCAGGTGGTTACACCGCGTGGAGGCGGGATCGTATTTGTGGGACTCTGGATGTGCTGGTTACTGACCCAATATGGTCAATTACCACATTGGGTAATATTCAGTCTGTGCCCACCAGTCCTGCTCTTAATGTTCCTGGGTTTTTGGGATGATCTGTGTGATCTCTCTGCAGCTGGACGATTCCTGGGTCAAATAGTGGCGGCAGGCTTTTTTTTAGGAGCACTGACGATTTTGTCAGGCCACCCAATCATTTTATTTGGGCTACCTGTTTGGCTCTGCGTACCCATGGCCTTGTTGGCATTAGTTTGGAGTACAAACTTATTTAATTTTATGGATGGAACCGATGGTATTGCCAGTCTAGAGGCACTTTGGATCTTTTTACCCGGCGGAGCATTGTTATACCATTATAATGCGTGGCCATTACTACTGGTAACCACTGCGCTGTCTGCTTGCATCGTCGGGTTTTTAATTTGGAACTGGCCTAAAGCAAAAATTTTTATGGGAGATGTGGGAAGCAGTGTCCTGGGCTTTGTAGTCGTTGCCACCGCATTGAGTGCACAGCATTTGTATGATTGCCCGGTCTGGTATTGGCTGGTGCTCTATGCGGTTTTTTGGTTTGATGCCACAGTCACACTTTGTAGGCGTGCTTTAGATAAACAGCCAATATGGCAGGCACACCGCTTACATGCGTATCAGCGTTTACACCAGTCAGGCGTCTCTCATTTGAATATTTTAAAGTGCATAAGCTTCGTCAATGCATTATTAACTGTGTTAGTTTTTGCTACTTTGTATTTTGATTTTTTATCTTTTGCAAAGATGATTGCATTGACCTTATGCATCCTGACCCTATATTATCGCAGGATAGAGCGCTTAAAGCCGTTTAGTAAAATAACATAAATCATTAAGTGCAATTGCGTAAAAAGCCAGGGAGGCATTAGGTGGTGAAGACAATGATGCGCAACAGTTGGCGTACCGTAACAGCCTGTCTATATGACGTGGGCATGATTCCTATTGCTTGGCTTGGTGCTTTTTGGTTGCGTTTTAATCTAGATGCGATTCCCGAGGATGATCTTAGCATTGCTTTAAAAGCATTGCCCTATGTCATCTTGGTACAAGCCTTGAGTTATTGGCTTTTTAATCTGTATCGTGGTGTTTGGCGTTTTGCTTCTGTGCCAGATTTGATACGTATTTGTAAGGCTATAGGACTGGGTGGCGTTTGTATAGGGGTGAGTTGGTTTTTTTACACACGTCTCTATGGATTACCACGCTCCATTTTGCCATTGTATGGGCTGCTGCTATTGTGTTTTTTAGGTGGTGGTAGATTTTTTGTACGCTGGTTAAAAGACAAAGTAGTTAAATCAATTCCTGCCGAACGTGTTTTAATTGTAGGTGCTGGTGTAGCCGGTGAAGGGTTAGCGCGCGAATTACAACGTCATACATTAGGTAAACGTTATCTGCCTGTTGGCTTCATTGATGATGCATCCCATAAGGTCGGCCGAGAAATTTTAGGGATACGCGTTTTAGGTAAAATTGATGCGGTCACTAAAATTGTAAAAAAATACAATATTCAACGTATTTTAATCGCGTTACCCAGCGCCAGCAGTGAGCAGATGCGATGTGTTGTGACGCATTGCGAACAAACCAAGCTGCCCATCAGCACTTTACCCACCGTCAATGATTTGATGGATGGTCGTGTTAGCATTGAGCATTTACGGCATTTATCCATTGATGATTTGTTGGGTCGCTCTCCGATTACTTTGGCAAAACAAACAGAGGCTTTAAGTTTTTCAGATAAAGTGGTTTTGGTGAGTGGGGGCGGCGGCTCTATTGGTAGTGAGCTATGTAGACAATTATTGGCTTTATCCCCTAAACAGCTCATTGTGGTAGATAACAGCGAGTACCATTTATTTTGTTTACAGTCAGAGCTTGGAGATAGAAATCAGCAAATCCACTATCGCTTAGCCGATGTGGTAGATGAAGTTTCTATGCAAAGCATCATCGCAGAGTATCAACCGCAACTGGTGTATCATGCTGCTGCCTTTAAACATGTGCCTTTATTAGAGTATCAACTTGCACAAGCCTTGCGCAATAATGTGCTGGGTACACAGGTGCTGGCTAAGTTGGCTATTCAGTACAAGGTAGAGCGTTTTGTTTTAGTCTCTACAGACAAAGCAGTGAATCCTAGCAGTATCATGGGGGCGAGTAAGCGGCTTGCTGAAATGGTTTGCCAATATTATCAACGCAAAGCCAATACGACTCAATTTATCATCGTACGTTTTGGCAATGTGTTGGGCTCTCGTGGTAGTGTCATTGAAACCTTTAAAAACCAAATCAAAAATGGTGGGCCAATTACTGTCACACATCCAGAGGTTACCCGGTATTTTATGACTATTGTGGAAGCGTCCCAGTTAATTATTCAGGCTTCTGTGATTGCAGAGAATGGCGAAATTTATATCTTAGATATGGGCGAGCCCATTAAAATTCGATATTTGGCTGAGCAGATGATTAAATTAGCAGGATTGGAGCCTTATCAAGACATTGATATTCAATATGTAGGCTTGCGTGCAGGTGAAAAAATATTTGAAGAGCTCTTTCATGTGCGTGAGAAGCATATTCCAACCACCCATCCTAAAATCCTGAAAGCGCGCTGCAGAGACATAGATTGGCAGCAGTTTGCCACAGGTTTGCAAACTTTAGTACATTTGCTACAACACGCCGACTCAAAGGGATTGAGAAAATTATTGTGTCATTTAGTACCAGAATATGGACAGCCACTTTTGGCAACTAGTCAGCCCGAAGTCATCGCTTAAGGAATAAACATGACCACCATTCGTAAAGCTGTTTTCCCGGTTGCAGGATTAGGGACGCGTTTTTTACCTGCGACAAAAGCTAGCCCCAAAGAAATGATGCCGATTGTAGATAAGCCACTGATTCAGTATGCAGTGGAAGAGGCGATTTCTGCGGGCATCAATGAATTAATTTTCGTGACCAGCAGTGGAAAACGAGCCATCGAAGATCATTTTGATAGTCATTTTGAATTAGAATATCGCTTACGTCAGCAAGGTAAAACTGTTTTGTTAAAAGCGATTCAAGACATTGTCCCTGCTGGTGTCAACTGCGTTTATGTCCGACAGCCAGAAGCATTAGGGCTGGGG
>JAHFQF010000226.1 GCA_023266435.1 Legionellales bacterium
TTTTAGCAATAGCCACAGTTTGTGCTGACATGTGTGATGGATTTATTAATGCATCTCAACAAGTATTTGGCAAACGAATCCCTATTATTGTTGGTCGGTTCCATGTGGCACAGCTATATCGAAAATGCTTAGTATCGATTCGTAAGAAAGAGTTAAAACGCTTAAAGAAAACATTATCGGTAGCAGATTATCGCGCACTCAAATCGGCCATTGCCCTGTTGTGTCATAGCAAAGAATTCATGACGTCAGAAGAGAAGAAAATAGTTGCGCCATTATTCGCTCATGCGCCACTACTAAAAGTAGCTTATAAATTTTGCTGTCAATTGACTGGAATATATAATAGTAAAATTGACAAAACGAATGCGTGTGAAAAAGTTAACACATGGATAGTGGCCGTTGAAAATAGCAAATTACAATGTTTTAATCGCTTGATCAAAACATTAAAAAAATATAAGACAGAGATAGTTAACTATTTTATAGAGCGAGACACCAGTGGATTTGTTGAGGGCGTTAATAACAAAGCAAAGTAAGCGTATGGGGAAAGACACTGTTGTTTTAAAGCTGAATAAATTGCGGCAATAAATTTTTATAATCTTCATTCGTTTTGCAATGGCGAAGACGATGTAGCATGGCACAGAAATATTTATAAGGTTCAACTTGATTAGCTTTGCAAGTTTCAATTAAAGAATAAAGAGTTGCTCCTGCTTTTGCACCTTTGGGACTGCCTGAAAATAACCAATTTTTTCGACCTAAAGCAAAAGGTCGTATGGCATTCTCAATCAGATTATTATCGATTTCGATGCGCCCATCTTTCAGGTAATTGGTGAGCTCAATCCAGTTTTTTAAACAATAGCGAATGGCTTTGCCAATTTTACTTTGCTCAGGTGTTTTGGTTAAATGTAAATCCAACCATTTTTTAAAAGCTTTCAGTAGAGGTACTGCTTCTGTGTTTCTCAGTTCATACCTTGCTATCACACTCAAATGATTTTCTCTGGCCTTTTTCTCAATGGCATATAATTTTTTATAAAATTTCAATGCCTCGTGCGCTAACCCTGGTGTTTTACATAACTTAACTAATTCAGCAAAGGGGCGACGCGCATGAGCATGACAGCCCACAGAAATAATGTTGCCATCACTATCAGCCCAGTTGTAACCGGCATAGGCATCCGTTTGCAAAAAGCCTTTAAATCCAGCTAAAAAAGTTTGTGCATGATAACCACCTCGAGTTTCTTGGTAGTCAAAGACAATGCGGGTATGAGGCCCACCACCTCGATAGCACCACATAAAAGAATGGGCTGTATTACTTCTTCCTACCTCCGCCAAAACTTGTACCGTTGTCTCATCAGCTTGAGCATAATCATTATTAATAATGTCAGCTCGTAATAATTTGATTAAGGGTTCACAAAGCACTGCTGTTTTTAATACCCAACCACACAAGCTGCTTCGTGGCATATCAATCTCAAGACGCTGCCATATCGCTTCTTGTCGGTAGAGAGGGACATGGTCACAGTATTTGGATATAATCGTGTGGGCAACTAACTCAGGCGTTGCGATGCTCTTAGGCAGTAATAATACCGGCATGGGCGCTATTTTAACCGTTTCCTGGCAAGGTTTGCAGGCGTACTTAGGCCGCACGTGTTGAATCACCGATAATTGAGCAGGAATATATTTTAATTGCTCGGTAATTTCTTCACCGATTCTAACCAAGGCAGAACCACAGGGACACACTTTTTCTCGCTCAGGAATATCATGCACCACGATTTCGCGAGGAAACTCTTTGGGTAAGGGACGGCGGATGGGATGTTTTTTGCGTAAATGACTTTTGACGTCAATCGCATCGTCTAACTGTTCTTTTAGCTCTTCTGTCAGCTCATGACCCGCCTCATCAAATAAATCAGGTTGGAAACTATTTTTCTCTGATGAGGGAGAAAAACGTTGCTGTTTAGCTAACGCAATTTCTTCGATGAGGCGAGCATATTTTTCTTTATACGCAGTGAGTTCATGTTGCAAGGCGACAATCATTTCTTCTAGCAGTGCTGGGGATTTCGGCAAGTTTTTAATATCAATTTCCATGCCGCCATTATACTATATTTCCTATATTTATAGGATTTTTTAATAAAATTTCTCATAGCCGGAATCCGTGCTAAGTCGTATATATTTATCACTGGATAATAACCATTTCAAATGGTCTTGGCTCATCTCAATTTGACCTTCTTCACGCTTTGGAAAAATAAATCGGCCTTTCTCCAATCGGCGGTACCATAAAGTAAATGAGTTGAGTTCATAGTAGAGTGCTTTTAGTTTATTTTTATCTCGGCTGCGAAATAAAAATAAATGACCATCGGTTGGGTTCATCTTCAGCGTATCTGAAATCAATACCCCTAAGGTATCGATTGATTTGCGCATGTCAGTCGGCGGTAAATAAAGATAAATCTTTACATCATCAGGGATTAACATGTGATGAATACCTCAATGATTTCTTTGAGTCGCTTCGAATCAATCGCGCTTGGTAAAATACATTCCAACCCATTTTTTAGTAAAAAGCGTAGGGGTAGTGCCTCAATCGGCTTAGGGTTTTCTATTTTCTTTATTTCAATGGGCATTAATAATGAGTGAGAGCCTTTTTCTTGCAATGGCACAGGATGATTTTTTTTCCGTTTAGCTTGCATCATTTGCTGATAGTAAAAATGAGCTGTCTTCACTCCTTTTTGTCTACAAAATGCCGCTTTACTTAAGCCACTTTTAGCTTGTTCTGCTATCAATAATGGCCAATCAATAGCATTATTTTCTCTGACTTCTAGCACACTTTGCTCCTTTTTTATTTATGATAGGTGCAAAGTTTCCAGCTTTTTATTTATTTTTGAAAGATGTCGTTCCCAAAACGCTTACGATGAGAATGCTAAAAAACCGAGAAATAACACTCTTCCTCTACCGCTTCAGCAACTTATTCAGTTACTGAAGCAATGCTACCGCGAACAATCAGGATTACCCCTGCTATTTGATGAGAACAAGACCTTTAGCTTAGCCGATATATTTGTCGATTTGGAATTAACGGTACAACCAGAAAAAGAGAAAGAAGAAGTATTATTCCCTGCAAGCGAGGAAGAAACACCGCACCAACGGCGTGAATTTATGCGGACCGCTGAGGTCTCTCAACACGCGATAACACCGGAGCAATTATTTCAAGGACTAGAGGCTG
>JAHFQF010000057.1 GCA_023266435.1 Legionellales bacterium
TGGCAATCAAAGCGCATGAGAAAGGCATCAAATTTTTAATCGAATACCAAAGTGATGCACCCAGGATGATTAAAGGGGATCCGGGTAGAATTCGCCAAATCATTTATAATTTAGCAGCCAATGCCATTAAATTTACTAGCGAAGGGTATGTATTACTCAAAGTTTCATCTAGAACCCTGCCTGACAATCGCCTTGCTGAGTTTAAAATAGAAGTGATCGATACGGGTATTGGTATTTCCATAGAAAATCAATTGCGTGTTTTTAATAAATTCGATCAAGGTGATGCCAGCACCACTCGACGTTATGGCGGAACTGGATTAGGTCTCGCCATCTGTCAACAATTGGCTACTCGCATGGGTGGTGACATCGGTCTAATCAGTGAAGTCGGTCATGGTTCTTGCTTCTGGGTTACCTTACAATTAGAAATTGATTCAACCACAAAAACGCTTGAGATACACAAAAATAGTCAATATAAAGTGGACAAAAATCTCAAAGTATTAGTCCTGGATGGTAGCGATAAAGCCCGTGAAATCATTATGAGCATTTTAACAAACATGGGGTTTTCAGTAGAGGGCGCTGCGTTTGCAAAAGAAGCTCTACAAAAACTCACTCATGCTTATGCGCAACGCACCCCTTTCCATTTTTTAACAACCGATGGCATGTTACCAGACATGCAGGTTGAAACTTTAGCCAAAAGCATCAAACAAGATCATCATTTGAACACATTACAAATGATCTTAATTACCTCTGTCCCACGCAAAGGGGATGGCCAAATGGCCAATGAATTAGGCTTTTCTGGTTATATGACACAACCTGTCTGGGAATCTGATTTACGTGGTATCATGAGTTTAATTTGTGCCGCTAAGCAAAGCGGGGGTTCTATTCCACTGATGACGAGGCATACACTCAAAGAACGTGCAGGCGTTGGTCAGGAGCAGTTAGAAAATCCAGATACCCCCATGCTTGATCTACAAAGCCGCCCCATTCTGGTAGCAGAAGATAACATGATTAATTTCATGGTCTTAAGTAAACTATTGGAGAAATTTAACGCTAAGGTCATTAAAGCCTCCAACGGAAAAGAAGCACTGAGTCAACGCACCGATCATGACTACTTGGCTATTTTTATGGACTGTCAAATGCCTGAAATGGATGGCTATGCTGCCACACGCGCAATTTTAGAGCGTGAAAAAAGAGAAAATTTACCACATATCCCTATCATCGCGGTTACCGCCCACGCCATGAAAGGCGACCGTGAGGTCTGCCTCAATGCTGGCATGGACGATTATTTGACGAAACCCATTATTCGTAAAGAATTAGAAACCATCTTACTCAAGTGGGTCGCTCCACAATTTGATTCAAAGAAGCCTGTTTAAAAAGCTCATTATCGCAGATGGTTTCTCACCCTGTCTGCGACCATCTCACCGTGTGTATTTAAAAATCTCCCCATTCCTCGAGTATCTGAATATCGCAGATCAATCTGAAGCTCAAGCTGCCAATTTGTCGCTTGCTCATGTTCACGCCGTTCAACCCGAATTCCAAATTCCTGTAGTGCATCAACCAATGCCTGCATATATTGACGCCCCACAGTTTTTCCTACTCCATTCAGGTCGGAGCTCCGAGCAATCGTATAAGATAACCTTTCTTGACCACTGTCAACCGCTGCTTTTATCGCTTCGGCAACTTGATTACAGTGATTCAGAAGTTGAGGGGGGCCTTCCGAAATAGGTAGCAGTCCATATTTACGCCGATATGCATTGATTTTCTCTACTGGTGTGTGTGTTGCACGTAAATCAATACTGATCCCTGCTTCCCAAGATCCCATATGCTCATACTGACATTCACTGGCAGCAAAACCGAAGCTGTGTAGCTCTGTAATGACCTCTTGTGATAATTGCTGTACTTCTGAAGTGTTCAGCTGACGCGAACCCTGACTTCTCGTAATGATTTGGCGAACACCAGGGGAACAGGCCTCATAATCTATCCGCAGTGCTATTGCAATGTAATGACCGATAATTTGTTTTAATTCTGCCCTTTCTTGTGGCAACCTTGCTGTCGCAGATTGAACTGAATCCGCAGCATATACTATAGCAGGAGCTGCCAATCTAGAAATGTCTGCGAGTGTTGCTAATGCATCTGAACCAGCACCTGCGGCTGAAGCAGCACCATGGGCTGATTCATTTTGCGCTGATAATGCCAACATCGCCCTATCCGATAGTGTCATTGCTGCGAGATCCAAAGTATCCTCTCTCGCAGGCCTGGTGATCTTGACAGCCGCAAAAACTTGACTGCGCAAGTAATCCTGCACTTCTTTCAAACGGTGAGCGTTATCATGATTGAGAAACCTTTTAAGCGAATCAAACTCATGGTCTCGGGGCACACCTAAAAGGTCGACGTTGACAGAGCCGCTTTCAGCGATAATGACATAAGGTCGATCATCACTTTGATCAGCTAAGTAAGCTTGATCTAATTGAGCAAGTAAGTCTGGATGAAATTTATTTTCTCTCTGCAAACGCTTGATGGTGCGTACCACAGTGATATACACCCCAGGCTCTCGCATAATGGCCCCCGTAAACGGATCTCGCGACAATGCAGTCAGGGAAGATAGTTTTTTATCGGTAGCAAATTTTTTTAATCCCTCATACTGATTCATACAACGTAGTTCTACGACGCCAGGATAGGGCGCGCGACTGAATGGGCACTTATCAAGACTCATAATGGTTGTGGGCTCATACAAACGGCCAGTGCAGCTAAAAGTTGGCGTCTCAAAGGGTTGCATTAAAACTTCCATATCTACTAAAAGCAATTCATCCGGCGAAACATCCGCACTGCACTCAATGACTTTATCCTCTACTAAAAGTGTTTCATCAGATTCTTCAGATAACACTCTCCTCAGTTGAGTTAATTCGCTTTTCTCAATTGCTTTTTCTCTTTCGTGATCCCAAGCGGGTGATAACCAGGCTGCCTTTGATTGTGCTAATAAACCGCAAAGTTCAGGTTGGAACGTTTGCCAAAGTTGTCTGAATTTAGTATTGAAATCAAAAATACATTGTTCATTTGGCAAACGATAATAACGAGCCAACTCAGGATAACTGCTTAAAGTTAACTGCATAAAATCTCTAAAATTTAAGTAGTACTCTTTGGCCAACAACACAGCGACTTTTTCTGGCGTTTCTGTAGCCAACGCGCTTAAACAGTCTGCAGATAAACTAGTAAATCCAAAGAAATCATTTTCCTCCCTGGGCGTCTCGGCTAAAAGGAAAATTTTTGCTAAATGTCGTTCAGCTAAAAATAGCATAAACTCTGAAAATGCTCGCTCAGGCGTCATCCCCAGTGTGTAAGCTGGAATATGATCTAAAATATTACGAACGCATAACAAGAAAGAGCCATAAAACTCATGTTTGAATTTACAGTCGTGCACATTCACGTCTAAGAAAGAAAGGAAAGCAAGTCTGCCAGTATTAGCTGGCGCTTGATCCAAATGCGCTCTTAAAGTTCTGGATTCTGGCTTTAGAAAAGAAATAAAGGCGTGCGGTATCGGGATTTGTAGCGGGATGATCTTACCACCCGGTCCAGAAACACCTTCAATTGGATCGACTAAGCGATCTAGATTGGTTTTTTTTTGTGCTTTTGAAAGATACCATTGATAATTTTCTGCAGATACTAATTTTTTTACTTTTAAATATTCGAGGTATCTTGCATTCGGTAGACAACGCAGTAAAAAACTGGCATCTAAACTTTTAATCGGCTCTGTTGGATAAAGAACATTTTCGGGCAAGTGACTGTTGAGCGCAGCCAATTGGCCCTCAATCAAGCTCATAGTAAATAATTTTTGTAATTCTACTGCTTCATCTTCAGATCGCTGAGCTTGATCTAACAAATGCTGAATTCTTACACCATTGGACTCTGTCAAAATAGGTTTGAGCTTAAACTGACCACTACTCATTGCTGCTCGTCTTGATAACTCGATTTGTTCAGCTGGGGTTTTTCTTAAAAACTCGCCAGGCTGAAACTTTTGTCCAACCAACAACCCCCCAAAAAAACCGATTTTATCGTGCGTCCCTCTACCAGCAAGCAATCTTTCATGGATTAATGTAGTGAGATCTGCAAAAGCAACAGAACGGCCATCTGGCGTTGAAAAAGACCACGCAGGATTAAATTGCGATTGATTTGTTGTAGAGGCAGCTGCATGGAGCTCTTGTTGCTTTCTATCCAATCGGTCCGCAGAAGGCATCCAACCTGCCATGGTTTGAGAAGGTGGATCCAGCCTTCTGGTAGATAAATGGATCCCATGTGCTGCAGGCGAATAAGGCAAAACGCTTTCAAGGATATCTTTCATGCCTAATACATAGGCTAAGCGTCCCTCATAAGTCGTTTTTTCAAAGAGCCCTGCAAAAAATAAATCCCCACGTTGTTGCGGATCTCGGATAGTTGTTAACGTCGCTGCAGTGATTTCTTGCAACGACCGTGTACTCGGGGATGGCATCATAGACATAATGGGAATACTCCTACCAAATAAACCACAGCACGTTTTAGCTGTCTAAATAACCACATCCCCGCCAAAAATAAGTGTTAGAGTCAATGTCTGCAAACATCATAAACTCCTTGCTGATTTCAACATATGCTATGGATATCAATAAACAACTTTAAAATATCCTAACACAATTCTGGTGTATTGCGACCACTTGTATCATTATCAACAGTGTTAATCAGATCTGCTGCATCTAGAGATCTACTGCTTATCGGTAAAACGTACCTTGCGTCAAATTGCGATGTTACTGTAGCAGGGGGGCGTTGACTATTGATATCGCGCACTAGTTCGGCCAGCACCTGACGCTCTTTATCTATCGAAGATCCTAGTAATTGCTCACGTTCTGATTTTCTTGCCGCAGAGAGTGGTACGCGCTCTAATCGACGACGGCGCTCTTCCTCTGCTAATTGACGAATTGCTTCTATCCCTAACTGCCGCCTAACAACCTCATCCTCCAAAGCCCAACGAGGGTCGATTAATAAATCTCCCCGATCCTCTTGACCCATCATGAGGGTTAAAGTTTGAAGGCTCGCCTGCTGAATAAAGCTGTCGAATTCTTTAAACTGAGGATTTTCTAGGATTGCTCGCAAGAACTTAACTAATGGTGCTCCTTCTAGTAAAGCCTTTCGATGTGCTTGATAAAGCATAAGCACTTGCGATAAAAGAGCAGACGTCTGGTTTCCAGCTGTGAATCTTGCGTTTATTAGTTCTTCACATGCGGCCTCATAATGCACTTGAAAATGATTAATTAACAAGTCTAATGTGGGTAAGCACCCCTCCCTAGCGATCACACGTAAACACGCTGCTGCTTCACCGGTTTTGTCACCTTGTTCCCAAATGCGCCTGAGCGTTTCTATGATTGCTTGCGGGCGATAGGGCTGACTATTTAATGGTTCAGCAATACTCTGTATCATCTGAATCACTAGCGAACCCAGAGCATTGCTTTCTTTTGGAAAAAACTTATTGACATTGAATGGATCTGATTCTTTAAGTAACTTTAAAAAATCTGCCTGTAACTGGATTTTTTCAGCTACATCCCTAAATACCTCTAGCCTCTGTTGACCTGCCTCTGATGAGAGATGAACCCTTTCCGTCACAGAAAGCAAACACAAATATTCCTGAGGAGACGGCATTGTTAGCCTGAGTATCGCTTCTAATCGCTGCTGACCCAATGCTAGCTGCTCTTCAATCTTGCAAAAAAAATCTTGAAGCCCCTGATCTGCCTTGAAGGCTTCAGCGAGATCTCTGATTTGTGAGAACAAACGCTTTTCAAAGTCAGAGTGCGGCTCTAACTGACTCAACGCAGAAACCATACCCATGATTTTCTGCCATGTCTGCGATGCCTGCCAACCTATACTACCAGCCATATTTACACTTTCCTCAACTACCGAAAAATGTTTACCCTATAAAACCCAAAGTGCACAGTCAAGCTTCTACGCTTTAAATCGTTAATCGACTAACAAAATACTAAATGTGCAGTCTTTTGCTCTCTCTCCAAAAGTGACGTACAATTTTCCAGAATCAATGGATAGATTTATTTTTAGGGGGCTAACGTGTTCAATCATGCTTTGTTTCCACTGGATGAAACCCTCTCTATGCTGAGAGACAGCGTGCATAAATTTGCACAGCAAGAAATTGCCCCAATCGCTTCAGAAATCGACCACAGTAATCAATTTCCCAACGCTCTTTGGCGTAAGATGGGCGATCTAGGCATTCTAGGTATCACTGCTGCAGAAGCGTACGGTGGTGCTGATATGGGGTATCTCGCGCATGCCTTAGTCATGGAAGAGATTTCCCGCGCCTCTGCTTCAGTAGGTCTCAGTTACGGTGCACACTCGAATCTCTGTATTAATCAAATTCAACTCAATGGGACTCCTGAACAAAAAGCAACTTATCTTCCTAAACTGATCAGTGGCGAATACATTGGTGCACTCGCAATGAGTGAAACAGGCTCTGGCTCTGATGTCATGAACTTAAGTTTAAGAGCTGAAAGAAAAGGGCATGGTTTCGTTCTCCATGGTAATAAAATGTGGATCACCAATGGACCTGATGCAGATGTACTCGTGGTGTATGCACGGACTGACCCATCCTCTAAAAATAAAGGCATTACAGCGTTTCTGATTGAAAAAGGCATGCCAGGATTTACAACTGCACAAAAACTAGACAAGTTAGGTATGCGTGGATCGAATACCTGTGAGCTAGTCTTTAATCAGTGCACAGTACCTGAATCTCACATTTTAGGTGAACTTAATCAAGGCGCACAAGTCCTGATGAAAGGACTGAATTATGAACGTATTATTTTAGCAGCTGGTCCTGTAGGCATCATGCAAGCCTGTTTAGATATTACCTTACCGTATGTACAAGAGCGCAAACAATTTGGCCAAGCTATCGGTGAGTTTCAATTGATGCAAGGTAAATTGGCTGACATGTATACTGTTACTAACGCTTCCCGAGCATTTTTATATGCAGTTGCAATCGCCGCAGACAAAGGCACTGTCACCAATCAAGACGCTGCCAGCGTTATTTTATATTGCGCTGAAAATGCGACTCAACTTGCACTCCAGGCCATTCAAGCATTAGGCGGCAACGGCTATATCAACGAATACCCCGCAGGCCGATTATTGCGAGATGCTAAGTTATATGAAATTGGTGCAGGCACCTCCGAAATACGTCGCTGGCTTATTGGCCGCGAACTCATGAAAACCTCGACTTAAGGAAGAGAACCATGGCCCCCTCTGAACCCATTGCTATTCTCAGTTGTGCACGTACGCCTATTGGTGATTTCTTGGGACAACTCTCTGGTCTATCCGCTCCCCAATTAGGCGCGTATGCAATACAGGCTGCTTTGGAAGGTGCGCAAATTAGTCCCAATCAAATAGATGAAGTCATCATGGGGTGTGTACTGTCTGCTGGCTTAGGCCAAGCGCCGGCTAGACAAGCAGCGCTATTAGCAGGACTCCCACATTCAGTCGGCGCAACTACTATCAATAAAATGTGTGGCTCTGGGATGAAAGCCATCATGCTCGCCATGGACAGCTTGCGTTCAGGCAACAGTAAAATTGTCATCGCTGGTGGGATGGAAAGTATGAGCAATGCGCCCTATTTACTGCCTGCTGCTCGACAAGGCTATCGCATGGGGCATCAAAAGGCATTGGATCACATGTTACTCGATGGCCTAGAAGATGCTTATGAAAAAGGCGCCCTCATGGGCGTGTTTGCGGAGAAATGTGCCGAGTACTACGCTTTTACTCGCGAACAGCAAGATCAATTTGCTTTAGAATCTTTGCGTAAAGCACAAGCCGCATGGCATTCCGGATATTTTAATTCAGAGATTGTCCCCATTGAAGTCAACTTACGTAAAGAAATTCTCACCGTCAGTGCTGATGAGTTGCCCCTAAAAGCCAAACCAGAAAAAATTCCCACTTTAAAACCCGTGTTTAAAAAAGATGGCACCGTTACTGCGGCTAATGCCAGTGCTATCTCAGATGGTGCCGCTGCATTAGTTCTTATGCGCCTATCAGATGCGCAGCAAATGCAATTACCCATCCAAGGTATTCTGCATGAGCATGCGACGTTTGCGCAAGATCCGGCTTGGTTTACTACGGCGCCCGTCGGAGCAATCAAAAAAGTGTTAGAAAAAACTCAGTGGCATGTGTCTAATATTGATTTGTTTGAAATCAATGAAGCCTTTGCGGTTGTTACCCTAGCAGCCATGGAAGCATTAGATTTAGGAGCAGAGAAAGTCAATATTTACGGTGGTGCCTGTGCATTAGGTCATCCCATCGGTGCCTCCGGAGCAAGAATTGTCGTTACCTTGTTAAATGCACTCGCTAATACAGATCAAACAACAGGTGTCGCCAGTTTATGCATTGGTGGTGGTGAAGGCACAGCACTTTCTTTAGAAAGGATTTGACATGACAATCATCCAATCCACGATTGATCCTCAAAGCGAAGGCTTCCAACACAATCAAGCCTACCATCTCGCTGCAAAAGATGAATTAATGACATTATTGGCCAATGTAGAGCAAGGCGGTGGTGAAAAAGCACAACAGCATCAGCTAGCTCAAGGTAAGTTATTACCCCGTGAGAGAGTCAAACAGTTACTCGATCCCGGCACAGCATTTCTTGAATTATCCATGTTGGCAGGTTATCAGCTGTATGACGACCCTGTACCCTGTGGCGGCATTATCACCGGCATTGGTCAAGTGCACGGTCAAGCTTGCATGATCATTGCCAATGATCCCACGGTAAAAGGCGGCACTTACTACCCGATTACAGTCAAAAAACATTTACGCGCCCAAGCCATTGCTGAGGAAAATTGTTTGCCTTGCATTTATTTAGTGGACTCTGGCGGCGCAAACTTACCGTATCAAGCAGATGTCTTTCCAGACAAAGAACATTTTGGACGTATTTTTTACAATCAGGCACGTATGTCTGCATCAGGGATCTTACAAGTCGCAGTGGTCATGGGATCGTGTACCGCTGGAGGGGCTTATGTACCCGCCATGGCAGATGAATGCATCATGGTAAAAAATCAAGCTACCATTTTTTTAGCGGGACCACCTCTCGTGAAAGCGGCAACTGGTGAAGAAGTGACTGCTGAAGAATTAGGCGGCGCAGACACACATTGCCGCATTTCTGGTGTGGCCGATCATTATGCACAACATGATCAACATGCTTTGGGTATTGCCAGAGACATTCTCAAACATCGCAATCCTAAAAAAAGTATTTCTTTGGCCTTACAGCCAACGCAAAATCCACTTTATCCGGCAGATGAGCTCTATGGTGTTTTACCCCATGACTTAAAAACGCATCTAGACCCTTATGAAATCATCGCACGCCTAGTAGATGGGTCTGATTTTCAAGAATTCAAAGCGCTGTATGGTAAAACACTCGTCTGCGGTTTTGCACATCTACATGGTTATCCAATTGGGATCATTGCCAATAATGGCATTTTATTCAGCGAAGCCGCAAAAAAAGGCACTCATTTCATTCAGCTATGCTGTCAACGTCAAATCCCTCTCGTGTTTTTACAAAATATCACTGGATTTATGGTTGGTAAACGCTACGAGCAAGGTGGCATCGCTAAAGACGGTGCTAAAATGGTGAATGCTGTCAGTTGCGCCAGTGTCCCTAAATTTACCGTCATCGTTGGAGGTAGTTTTGGCGCAGGAAATTACGGCATGTGTGGCCGCGCTTACCAACCTCGCTTCTTATGGATGTGGCCCAATGCCAAAATTGCTGTGATGGGCGGTGAACAAGCAGCCAGTGTGATGGTTCAGGTTAAAAAAGCCCAGCTGAAAAAGGCTAATCAAGACCTCTCCGCTGAAGCAGAGCGTGCCATGATGTCCGAGCTGATCGCAAGCTATGAAAAACAAAGTCATGCTTACTATGCCAGTAGCCGTCTATGGGATGATGGCGTGATTGATCCTACTCAGACTAGGCAAGTACTAGGACTCGCGATCAGTGCAACTTTGAACGCACCCATTAAAAGTAGCCAATTTGGAGTCTTTAGACAATGACGGAAAAAATCACTTACACGTGCGAAGACGATGGTATTGCCTATCTAACAATTAATCGCCCTGAAAAGCGCAATGCATTTGATGACACTATGATTGCGTCATTGTTGCATTATCTGGACGAGGCGAAAAAAAACCATGTCATTCGTGCTTTAGTCATTCGCGGTACTGGGGAACATTTCTGTGCGGGTGCAGACGTTGTCTGGATGCAAAAGATGGCACAGTATACCCAGGAAGAAAACTTCCAAGACGCTATGCAACTGGGTAGTCTCATGCATCAATTGTTTTATTTCCCTAAACCCACCTTGGCAGTGGTACAAGGATCAGCTTTTGCAGGAGGCGCTGGCATTGCAGCCTGCGCGGATATTGTCATCGCTGCAGATAATGCGAAATTTTGCTTTTCTGAAGTACGCCTCGGTTTAGTGCCTGCTGTAATCAGCCCCTTTGTTTCTTACAAAATGGGCCACTCCAATACACAGCGCTATTTTTTAACCGCAGAAGTGATTTCTGCCAACG
Organism: Legionellales bacterium; assembly: GCA_023266435.1. Classification (GTDB taxonomy): domain Bacteria; phylum Pseudomonadota; class Gammaproteobacteria; order Berkiellales; family Berkiellaceae; genus JAHFQF01. The sequence goes on from JAHFQF010000057.1 coordinate 10,564, forward strand.
TTGCAAAAGAGTTGGGCTTATGTCACGTAGTAGCATCTGAAACAGAGCTAGACAATTACTTACAACAGTTTTTAAGAAACATTAAGCGCAGCGGTCCTCGCGCCTCTACTGCTGTAAAATCACTCTTACGCAGCATTTATGCAAGACCGATTGATCACATCGTTTTGGAAACCACGGCGCATCACATTGCTACACTGCGCGTCTCTCCAGAAGGTCAGGAAGGATTAAATGCCTTTTTAGAAAAACGTACACCGAGCTGGGAAATCAAATGATCAAACACTTATTAATCGCCAATCGTGGAGAGATTGCTTGTCGTATCATTCGAGCAGCTAAAAAATTAAACATACGGACTATTGCTGTTTTTTCGGAGGCAGATAAAAATGCAGCACATCGTTGGTTAGCCGATGAAGCATATTGTATTGGAGAGGCCCCTGCCAAAGAAAGCTATTTAAACCAGGAAAAAATCATTGCCATGGCACAGGCACATCAGGCTGACGCCATTCATCCTGGTTATGGTTTTTTATCTGAAAACCCTGTCTTTGCGCAAAAATGCTTAGATAACCAATTAATCTGGGTAGGCCCCTCTCCCGCAGCGATGACCGCGATGGGCATAAAAGACGAAGCAAAACGTTTAATGGAAAAAGCCGGTGTGCCAATTATCCCCGGTTTTCATCAGCAAACTAGCGACACGACACTACTCTACCAAAAAGCGATGACTATTGGCTTTCCCCTACTGATTAAAGCCTGTTATGGTGGTGGCGGTAAAGGCATGCGTTTAGTGCGCGCAGAGTCAGAACTAAAAGATGCCATTGAAGGCGCAATGCGCGAAGCCCACAGTGCCTTTGGGGAGCCTGCGGTTTTTATTGAAAAATATTTGGAAAATGCCAGGCACATTGAAGTACAAATTTTATGCGACACTCAAGGCAACGCAGTTCATTTATGGGATCGAGATTGTTCGTTACAAAGACGACATCAAAAAATAATTGAAACAGCGCCAGCACACCATATTCCAGATGACGTCCGAAGTGCGCTGCATGCTTCTGCCATTAAAGCAGCCAAAAGTTTAAATTACTGCAATGCGGGCACTATCGAATTTCTTTTAGATAAAAACAATCAATTCTATTTCTTAGAAATGAATACGCGATTACAAGTAGAGCATCGGGTCACAGAAATGATCACAGGCATTGATTTGGTTGAAGCACAATTAAATGTCGCCTCTGGCTTGCCTCTGGCTTTTACACAAGCACAAATACCCTGCCATGGATTCGCAGCTGAAGCACGTTTATATGCCGAAGATCCTTA
>JAHFQF010000058.1 GCA_023266435.1 Legionellales bacterium
AATGCTTGCTCTTTGAATTGAGCGCTATATTTTTTCCTAATTTTGTCAGTCATGTTACACCTCTCTTCGCTAGATTATACTAGCTTAGTAGGGTGTCCGGAATACCGGGGCAAGATCAGTACGCATTATCTGGAGTTATTGGGTTCATCCATGGATGGGTAATCCCCCCTAAACTTTGCATCAGTGAGTGGGCCGATAACTTCAGACGTCTCAGTCCAGAAGCAGCCAGTGAGCCCGGTGATTGGAAAACAGACAGCGCCCCTTATCAAAGGGACATCATGGACGCGCTCAATGATCCTAACATTACGACGATTGTTGTGATGAGCTCTGCTCAGATTGGTAAAACCGAATTGCTTTTAAACACCATTGGCTATTATGCCGATCAAGATCCGTCCCCCATGTTGCTGGTGCATTACATTACACAACTTTATTAAAATAGGCACACCGGCCAGAGACGGTGCTAGGGCATAGTTGTAACACATCTCCCTGGATGATGACGCGTTGAGCACGTAAATAATTTAAGCGGGGATGATGAAAAGATAAGTCATAGTAAATTTGACTATTTGTCTCAGATTTGTGCATAACTTCATATATACCAAATAATCGCTGCGACACAGCACCCCCTGAACCATCGCAGGTTGCTGTTTCATAGGACTGTAAATACGTGATCAATTGGCCATTGGCTGCAAACTGTATATGATAGGCAGTAAAATTCTGATCATCTGCGGCTGGCTGACAAGCTTGATTTCTCCAACTGCCGATCAAGCTTTCCAGCTCCGTTGAGCCTGAGGACAACGAAAGACTGGAGTAAAAAATAACAGAAAAAATCAGTATTTTTCTCATAACGAATCCTTTCGTCGTAATTTAAATCAGTATATCAATGTTTTTTTTAATCACATAAAAAAGCGTTGGTGCGTTGCCACATCCAGTCATAATGGTGTAAAATTTTTGGCAAGTACCGTAGATATAAGGATCCCGCTTCATGCACCCTACTAATACTCAGCCCACGCCCACGCTGCTACGCCCCTTACCTCGTTGGATCTTTATGAGTCGCTGGTTACAAGCCCCCTTATATCTGGGACTGATTGTGGCTCAAGCGGTCTACGTTTGGCAGTTCTGGAACGAATTAATTCATTTAATTTCAATGCTGTCGATAAAGGGCACCACCGAAGTAGAAATCATGTTAATCGTTTTGGGCTTGATTGACGTCGTGATGATCTCAAATCTCCTAGTCATGGTCATTTTAGGAGGCTGGGAAACCTTCGTATCCCGATTAGATTTAGACAAACATCCAGATCAGCCAGAGTGGCTTTCCCATGTAAATGCCGGTGTGTTAAAGGTTAAATTAGCCACAGCGATAATCGGGATCTCATCGATTCACTTATTAACTAGCTTTATCAATGCACCCAGCATGGATGAAAAAAGCTTACGCTGGCAAACCATCATCCATCTCACGTTTGTAATCTCTGCTGTTGCCATTGCTTATACTGAAAAATTATTATCAAATACTCACGTCGAAGAGTAAAGGTCCTGAGGGATTATACTGGCCCCACCCCTGCGTGCCTTACGGCACTTGGGCTGGGGTGACTCTGATGAAAAGAGAAGGATTTACTAAAATGATGACAAAAGAGCAAGAAATTGTGCTTCATCTAAAATAGGCACTTGAAGTTTTTCGGCCTTCTCTAGTTTACTCCCCGCTTTTTCTCCAGCAATGACAGCCGTTGTTTTAGCGGAGACACTACCTGCCACCTTAGCTCCTAGTGCTTCTAAACGCTGTTGAGCCTCTTCTCGAGTTAATACCGCCAACGTTCCAGTCAACACATAAGTTTTACCGCTTAAGGGCTTTTCTTGTTGCGATTGTGGATCGGGCCAATGAATACCCGCTTGCAAGAGTTTTGCGATGGCTGCTTGATTATGTGTTTCATGAAAGAATGCTTTGATGTGACTGGCTACTATTGGCCCAATGTCTGGAATCGTCATCAGAGTCTCTTCGCTTGCACTGGCAATGGCTTCGATACTGCCTAAGTACTGACTCAATTGCTTTGCTGTAGCCTGTCCTACCTCTCGGATACCCAACGCAAATAAAAATCGATCTAACGTCGTTTTTTTACTTTTCTCAATAGCCGCCAAAATATTTTGGGCGGATTTATCGCCCATGCGATCTAAATTTGCCAATTGTTCTTGTTGCAACCCGTAAATATCACTAACGCATTTAAGCTGCTGCTTTTCTACCAATTGCTCTACTAGTTTCGCACCAAAACCCTCAATGTCCATGGCCGTGCGTGATACAAAGTGTTTAATCGCTTCTGTGCGTTGAGCTCGACACATCAAATGCCCCATACAACGCGCCACCGCCTCACCTTCGGGCTTGAGTACTTCCGAATCACACACAGGACAACGAGTAGGCATTTGAATAGGTTGTGCTTGAGGAGGCCGTTGATCTAAAAGCACACGTACAACCTCTGGAATCACATCCCCGGCCCGTCTGACAACAACCCTATCTCCAATGCAAATACCCTTACGTTCGATTTCATCTGCATTATGTAGAGTGGCGTTACTCACCGTCACACCACCAACATTCACTGGCTTTAAGCGGGCCACAGGCGTTAGGGCGCCCGTGCGTCCTACTTGAAAGTCGACCGCTTCTAAGTAGGTAATCGCTTCTTCTGCTGGAAATTTATAAGCAATCGCCCAGCGTGGTGCACGTGATATCGTACCCAGCTCTGTCTGTAAATGCGTGCTATCCACTTTCACGACTACCCCATCGATTTCATAAGGTAAGGCTGGGCGTGCAGTTAAAAGCCCTGCATAATACGCTAGAACAGCGGCCATGCCCTGTACCTGCTGACGCACAGGGGAAATGCGAAATCCCCAAGTTTGCAATAGCGATAAGATCTCGTAATGCGAATCAGGCAATCCAAAGGAAGTTTGCGTAAACGCACCATAACAATACATGGCTAAAGGACGTTGCGCGGTAATCTTAGGATCCAATTGACGCAAACTACCCGCTGCGGCATTACGTGGATTTGCAAAGAGCTTCGTCTGATTTTGCTGTGCTCTTTCATTCAAAGTATTAAAGCCGGCTTTGGATAAATACACTTCACCTCGTACCTCTAACCAATCTGGGTACTGACCTTGTAGCCTTAAGGGAATGCTAGACACCGTTTTTAAGTTTGCAGTAATATTTTCCCCGGTCTCCCCATCTCCTCGCGTAGCACCACGCATTAGCTGTCCATTTTCATAAATCAAACTGACAGCAATGCCATCAAATTTAGGCTCACAGCTATAGGTAAACTGAGTGACCTCTGCACGCTCTAACAAGCGTTTTTCAAATTGCCACATCTGCTCAGCATCAAATGCATTTTCCAGAGACAGCATGGGTGTGGGATGTAAAGCTGGCTCAAAGGCCTCTAAAACTGCTCCTCCAATACGTTGAGACGGTGAGGAGGAAGTAACAAGGCTGGGGCATTGTTCCTCTAAGGCCAATAGTTTCTGAAACAATTGATCATAAGCAGCATCGGAAATGATCGGATCATCTAAAACATGATAGCGATAATTATGCAGCTCTATTTCTTGACACAATGCCTCATGTGTTTTCTGAATATCTAAAGTAGGTAACTGCATACAAATTTATCGTTTTGCTTGCGCTTTTTTCTCAACAAACGCTCGTCTCATCCCTTCCACAACGCGTTCACGATAATACGCAATGATACTGAGTGTAACTGGTTGATTTTTGGGATCGAACAGTTCGCCTTCTAATGCGGCTGTAACCCGTCTGGCATTCAAAATCATGCTATCAAATGCTTGGGGAGCTTGGCCATCCGAGGGGATGGACATAAAAAATACCAGTCCAGAAACAGTCCCTGCTGTAGGTGTTTCCGGTAAAGTGCCTGGCTCATACGCGCTGGCCACACTGAAAGCAGTGGGGCCTTTCTTTTCTTCTAAAAACCCATGATATATCTTGAGCCGCGCATCATACTGTAAACCAAATTTCTGCAGCAAAGAGACGCATTTATCGACCGAAAAATGGGGGGCTGACTTAGGGAATAATCGAAAAGCAATGATTTCATCAATCGTTAGATTGTCTTTTGTTTTTGCGGTGGTCACGCTTTGAGCAGGATCTTCCAAAGCGACCATATCATGCTCATCCATTAATAAAGGATCCGGCCCTTCCCCTTCGCTAAAAAACCGTTGTGTGGAAGGATGGTGCTGATTAGTGGTCAGACACGTTTCATCAAATTGCTTGACTCGATTGGTTTTACGATTACGACGCCATCCATCCAGTAAAATACTAGCGATGATAACCAATCCAATGGCTAGGATGATGATTCTTAGATCCATTTGCATATTGTCCTCTAAACTAATATTTAAGCACTGACTTCCGTAGTTGCTTGTGTCGATGCGTCCTCAACCAATCTTACCGCTTCAGCAAGATCGACAGATACAAAGCGTGACACACCTGGCTCTTTCATGGTAACCCCGATCAAATAGTCAGCAAGCTCCATGGTCAGTTTGTTGTGGCTGATGAAGATGAATTGTACCGCATCTGACATGGTTTTTACCATGTTACAAAAACGTGCCACATTCGCATCGTCTAAAGGCGCATCTACCTCATCTAACAAACAAAAAGGCGCTGGATTTAATTTGAAGATAGAAAAAACCAAAGCTACTGCAGTGAGCGCTTTTTCGCCTCCAGATAATTGAGAGATCAATTGATTACGCTTACCTGGTGGGCAAGCCATCACAGACACCCCAGTTTCTAACAAATCATCACCTGTTAGCTCAAGTTTGGCATGCCCGCCCCCAAATAGTTGCGGAAATAACGTGTGAAAATTGTTGGCTACAATATCAAAAGTTTCTTTAAACTTATCGCGAGTCTCACGATCAATTTTACGAATGGCTTGCTCCAATACTTCTAACGCCTCTACTAGATCTGCATTTTGTTGATCCAAGTACACTTTACGTTCGCGCTGCACTTCAAATTCTTCAATTGCAGCCAAATTAATAGGCCCTAAACGCTCAATGCGTCGATTGAGTTGTTCTTGTTGCTCTTCTAAGCCAGCTTTCGTGGCTTCTGGCGGTAATTGATCTAACAAGGGTTGCACTTGCGGGTACTCTGTATGTTGTAGTTGTTCTAATAACGTTTGATGCCGCACAGTATCTGCTTGCCAATTCATTTTTTCTCTTTCAAGCTGCTGCCTGAGATCGGTGACCTGCGCTTGTAGCGTATTTTTTTGCACATCCGCTTGTTGCAGCGCCTCATTTGCCTCACCGAGCAAAGCACGTGCTTCGGAGAGCCCCCGCTCTAATTGAGCGCGCTCATTCACCAACGCATGCAAGGATTCCTGCAGCTGTAATGTAGGCTCTGCTTGTGCCTCTAACTGTTGTGTGATTTTCTCAAGTTGCTGTTGATACCGTTGGATTTCTGCTTCCATGCGAGTCAAATTATGCGTGTAATTTTTTAATTGCATACTTTGCTTTTCAAACTCTACCTGCAGCTCTTGGGCCTGCTGACGGTGCTCTTTGGCTCGCACCTTCGCATCCGTTAAGTTTTCTAGCACAGTTTCTTTGCTCAAGAGTAACGCTTCTTTTTCCAAAGACAACTGCGTCATTTGATCTAGCTTTTCAGAGAGTATGGTGCGTGCTTCAACCGACTGCTGTTCCCAAGTGCGTATATCTGCTTCTAAAGCCGCCATGTCTGCTGCAATGCGTTGTTGCCGCCCTTGTTTTTCTTCAATGCGTGATTGGAGCGCTTTCTGCTCTGATTTTAATTCCTGCAGTATTTTAAATGCCGCATTATAATCTTGCTGAGCTGCTTTACGAGCAGTAGTCAGCTCTTCAATCTTCGCTTTGATTGCTTGATTCGCCTCACTTAACTCTAAAGTTGTCTGCTCTAAGCTTTGTACCTCAGCGCGTAATCGATGAATTTCTTCTTCACGCCGAATAATGCTTTGCGTCTGATCCAATGAGCTAGGTAGCCGTAACCAGTTTCGACTTAACCACACACCGTCAGGGGTGACTAACGAAGCATCTTCAGGCAAATGCGACAATGCTTGTCTAGCCGCTTGCATGTCTGTCACACAGTAGATGTTTGACAAGAAAGACTGTACATATGCTTTGCCCTGTGTGACTTGATCACTCAAAGCAACGAATGCTGTTGATGGAGTTGGATTGCTTGCACGTGTGGGTGACACTAAACTAAGCCCAGTTAATGCAAAGTCCAAGGCATCTTGATAATCTTGCCAATTTTCTAAACAACGTCCTTGTAGATGGTCGCCTAAGATCACCTCCATGGCGTGCTCCCAGCCTGACGCCACTTTAATCTGCTGTAATACTGTCGGTGCAGTAGCAAGCCCTTGCTCAGATAACCAGCGCTTAGTACGGTCATCGTTATTTTCGGTTAACTGTTGTTGTAAGGCTTCTAAAGAGGCTTGTTTTCCTTTAGCAACTTGTAAGCCTTGCTTGGCCTCATCCCATTGTTTAGCAACCTGTTGTTGCTCTGTTTGAGCGGACTCTAACAATTCCTCGTAAGTCTCTAGACGCCCCTCTTCTGTTTGTAACGCATCAGTTCGTTCAGTGAGATGTTGTATGAGCACAGACAATTTTTCAGATTGCTCTGTGACAGACAGTGTATTCTTTTCTTGATCGAGTTTTTCAAGTTTCACCAAAGCATGACGATGCTGTTGCTCTAAATGGCTTATGTGTGTTTTTTGAACTTCGGCTTCTTTTCCTGGTAATTGCGATCTGTCTGACACACTGTCCCATTCAGCTTGCCAAGTTTGCTGTGCAAGCTCTGCCTCTTCTAACAATTGTCCGCTTTCTTCGGCTAATGCTTGTGCCAATTCTCGATTAGGCGCCAATTCAGCCAATTGCTGCTCTAACTGCACCTGGTTTATCCGATCTTGTGTCTCCTGCTCTTGAGACTCTAAAAAAGTGATTTCTAGATTTTTCTTATCAGACTGCAGTTGAATTTTTTGAGACTCTAAATGCTGGATAGCCGACTCTTGTTTGGCAATTTCCGCACCCAATTGATAGTAATTTTTTTGCACTTCATTCAATGCGTCATTTCTATCAATTTGTAATAGCTTAGCTTTCTCGATGTTAGTATCTAAAGATGACAGCTGTGCATTATGCGATTCAATTTCATTGGTGAGATTTTGAATAATCTGATTATAACGTTGAATCCCCTCATCCAATGTTTTAATGCAAATCGCCAAGAGCTGTGCATTCACCAAGCGCTCTTCCGCTTTATAGGCTTTAAATTTCACTGCTGCTTGAGATTGGCGCTCTAAGTGGTTTAATTGCTTTTCTAATTCTTGCCGTAAATCACTCAGCCGATCGAGATTTTCACGGGTATGTTTAATGCGATTTTCAGTTTCACGACGTCGTTCTTTGTACTTAGAAATACCTGCTGCTTCTTCTAAGAAAATACGTACATCTTCCGGTTTAGCCTCAATGAAACGTGAAATCATGCCTTGCTCAATCACCGAATAACTACGCGGACCAAGTCCCGTACCTAAGAAAATATCAGTGATGTCTTTGCGTCGGCATTTCGTACCATTTAAGTAGTATTGCGAAATGCCCTCTCTGTCTACTACACGACGAATAGCAATTTCGCTGAAACCAGCATACTCTCCACCAATGGTGGCATCACTGTTATCAAAAATCAGCTCTACGCTGGCTTGCCCCACGGGTTTACGGTTTTGAGAGCCGCTGAAAATAACGTCGGTACTGGAGTCTCCTCGCAGCTGTTTGGCTGAGGACTCTCCCATGACCCAGCGCACCGCATCGATCACATTGGATTTTCCACAACCATTGGGTCCCAAAATGGCAACCAGGTTGCTCCGAAAATCAATGGTCATCGGATCCACAAACGATTTAAAGCCAGCTAGTTTGATTTTATCTAGGCGCATACCTTTCCTTTGTCGCGTCAAAACTGCAGTAAATGATTACCATCTTATCACAGGGAAGTATTCTAGTCAGCCAAATCATATTTAGGGCACCCCAGGAGTGATTCATAAAGCTAGATTACTCAGTGTGTGTCACCAATATAATGCGACAGATCTTGGCCGCAGGCTCACCTTTCTCCCAAGGGCGAGCAAACGTTAAGTCCAGTGTTGCTGTTTGAGCACTGAGAAATGCTTCGTCAGAAGCATGAAAAGTCCAAGCTTCCTGGGTCGGACCACCGATCAATACAGAAGGGATTGTTTCCGTGTGCTCTAGATGCAGCCATTGTGGTTGGTTTGTCACGCGCCAGAGGTAGCCAGCAGAGGGCAGTCCTTCTACATTCACCATAAAGCTTGGGTGTTTTGCATAGAGCTCAACTTGCGCATTACAAGTCACAGCAGTAGAAGTTTGGGAAACCAATAAACATCCCATGACAAAGCCAGACGCGAGTAAGCTGAAAAATAGTTTGTATTTCATAGACACAATCCTAACTAATACTAGAGTATCTTGGGTATATGTAAGCGTTCAAGTGATATCCAGAAGTGGCTCGCAACTACCTTTCGCATCTTTGCTACTTCGCTCGTAAAGGAACAGAGTGGTTTGGCCAATCTTTGACAAAAAAACAGACTCGAAATGCGAAGATACACCAAATACCCGTGATAATACATGCAAAAGCATGCCTCTCTTTATAAAAACCATTAAAATATCTCTCAACTTTACACTCACCTCAGTCGACATAGTTAATAGACCACCTAAAGAGTGAAAGGAAAGATAACATGGCTAAAGTTTTACTCGTAGAAAACTCTCGTACCGCTCGCTACGCTTTGGTTCAATTTTTACAAGGACAAGGCTATGAGGTCGTAGCAGTTGGCTTTGGACAAGAAGCCCTTGATACGGTATCGCAAGCACCCAATGACTTTGCGCTCATTATCATGGATATTTATATGCCTCGTATGAATGGCCATGAAGCCAGTAAATTACTGCGCGACAAAGGCGTGACTACCCCCATCGTGGCGTATACTGCCAGTACAGATAACCGCGATAAAGCCATGTGCCTCAGCGCAGGCATGAATGATTTTATTCAAAAATCAGAAGATCATGCCACCCTTGGTGCAGCTTTAAAACAATATATTGCGTGACAGACTCCCACAGACCTTTCACTTAACTGTGTCACGTAATTCTGACAAAAATGGCTGCTTAATGTTTCTTTTTGAATAAATAATCATGCAAATCTCATATTAAATTGTATATTCAAAAATAACGGGGTATCTGTCTGGCATCATGGGGGATTTTTTAACACACCCCATTTTTTTGCCGAACCCTTTACCAATATAGTCAGGGGCGATAAAAAAATTATCCAGCTCCGGCTCTTTCATGTTCACACTAAAACTATAAAAACCCATGGGCTTATCACATTGTTCATCATCCGAGACGCAATAAAGATTTACTATATTTTTTTCAAGATAGTCCACCGTCATTTGAAAATGCTGCATGAATTCACCCCATAAACACTTCATCTTACGCCGAATAAGCTTTAGAGCGCCGCATTAATAAATTGATTTTGTCTAAATCATGTTTACTCACTTGTACACATTTTAAAATCATAAATCACAAGAAACAATCATCATTTTAAAGTCCCGCTGCGTCAAACCGCACGAAAATATAATTATCAGCAGGCTGCCCAGATAAGCAATCCACACGGTATTTTTTTAATGTCGCCTCAAGAGCAAAGCCACATTTTTCAGCCACACGTTTACTCGCATTGTTGTCTCTCTGCATCAGCACCTGCACTCTTACTGCGCTAAAGGATTCAAAGGCAAACCTGGTCAGAGCGCTTACCATTTCCGTGGCCAAACCTAACCCTGTATATTGAGTATCCAACCAATAACCAATTTCATACATGGGTACCAGGGGATTACTTTGTTCACTAAAACCACTGGCACCAATGATTTGTTTGGACGTCTTATGAACAACCACCATTGGAAAATTCTTGGCTTTCTCACTCGACCAGCTCGCCACAGCTTCTTTTACAAAGCATATTGTTGACTCAAGGCTTGGATCAGCTGCCCAAGGCATCCATCGCTGTAATGCCAACAGTGACCGATTAATTGCCTCATTCAATGACTTCTCATCACCTAATTAAGGTGGGCGCAAAATAAGTCGATTAGTTTCAATCACTGGATGCATAATACACCTCAATCAAATGTGTAATTTTTTTACTCAACTTATATTCAGTAGCGTTCATTTCTTGATACTCACTTCACGATAAAATTAGGCGTTTATCTGATCTCAACCAGCGTCATTGCGAGAAGGGTACTCCCGACGTGGCAATCCAGTTTTCTAAAGCAGGCTATCATACAGATCTAACCAATTAGGATTCAAGCTTTCGATCAATGCCAATTTCTTTTTTCTAGAACCTCCTTTAATTTTTTTTTCTCGCGCAATAGCGCTGATCATACTATCGCATTGCTCGTAATAAACCAGCAAACGGCAGCTATAGTCATGAGTAAAACCTGGCATGTTTCCTTGTTTATGTTCATAAACGCGTTTTACTAAGTTACTTGTGACGCCAGTATACAGCGTTCCATTGCGCTGATTTGCCATCATGTAAATTGCTGGGTTACGTTGATACATTTTTTCTTCAGACTATCTCTATTAAGTGCACTTTTAATTTTCTGTGAATTATAAGACAACTTTTTCAAAAAAGGAGCACTGGCTACTTCCATTGATTACAGAAAACTTTCAATGCTTTGATGAGCATTTGTTTTCTTAAGACTGGATTGCCGCGTCGGGAGTACCCTCCTCGCAATGACGCTGGTTGAGATCAGAACAACTCCTAATTCCGTAGTGGAACGAGTCTATACCCAAGATGCTTCAAAATGCGTAGTTTATAGCAAAGCGGATTTAGCCAGGTGCAGTTTTCCGAACCAAGGAATAGTCGATACTATTGCGAGGTGAGGAAGGCTGCAGATGGCTAAAGTGGAGCAGCTAGGAACATGTATTTTGGAGTATCTTGGGTATATACTCAAAGCGGTAATCAGTGACGCTCAGCGCTGCGTCCAACATCACCTAAATTATTCCGCCTCTACAGGTACTTTCACTTCTAAACGGCGCACCACTCGGCGATTTAACTCTAAGAGTGTCTGTGTTACCAATTGGCGTCCCACCTGCCGATCATATCGTCGATAACACCAGTGATCCCCTAAAAGCGCCCCAGCACTGCTTGCTTGGGGATTTAACCAATCTCTTGATCCTTCAATCAAGACATGATCATCTAACAATAGCTGATTAGTATGACAATTATGCACGATCTTGACGCTCGCACCCAAAGCAACCCAGCGATTTAATACGGACGCTACTTCCGGATCTTTCCAACCTAATAGCGCTTGGTTACCCACATAGAATGACACCTCTATCTGACGCAAACGTAAATGAGCGATGATTTCTTCTAATTGCATCACGCTGGGATTATGTGGATCGAGTCTTGGAGATATAATCACCACTTTTTGCGTCGCTGTATTAACACACTGGCTCAATGCCTGCTGATAATCTTCTAAAGAGGTACGTACAATCAAAGTACTTTCTAAATCGGAGCGACCAGGGACTGGCGTAGGCAATTGATTTTCTAATTTCTCAAACAATAACTTACCCAAATAGCCAGAGGGACTGTGTGTCTTAGGATCAAAAATAGCCGGATCACCAAATATCCAGAAGGATTTGAAGGCATGCTGAACTGCAACGTGTAACCATTGCGCACCTTGATCAAAACACAATGGTTTAGGATCGAGGCTAGTATAAGTAGGACT